>NZ_JAVJZI010000277.1:0-35753 GCF_040223135.1 Coleofasciculus sp. G3-WIS-01 | reverse complement strand
CGTCAAGTTTCCTTGTTTCCACCACCTCCAGGCAGTTCGATAACTGATTCCTGCTTTTTTGGCATAGTCTGAGAGTTTCATGTCTATATATTACCCAACATGACTACATCTGGCTATATTCTTATTGAAACTTTACAATACCACACTGTTTTTATCCAGTTCAGGTTTAGACTAGGTATTTCATCCTAATTTCATAAAGGGCTGTCAAGCTATTAGATAAGAAACTCTAGAGAGCTGATTAAGCCGGAGAATGTTATGAATGCAAGACTATTTACTCAAACTCTTATCAGTGCAGCCGTTGGAGGTGTGGTAGCCCTAGGGCTTACAGGTAGCCCCTTATTAGCACAGAACCGAGAAGTCACCCCAAGCACACCTGCAAACTCTACTCCTGAAGCTACAGCCAATCAACATCAACAGCACCAAGAAATGATGGATCAGATGCAGCAAACGATGAGTCAGATGCAGCAGATGATGGAGAAGTGCAAAGCCAAGATGAACCATGGCACGATGGACAGTGGTAATGCCCATACTGGGGCGATGTCCGGTCAACAGGGCAATAGTAGCACGCCTCATAGCCATAGCACGGGTAACTAAGGACACATCATTGAGAGGTGAGTCAACTGTATAGAACCTCTAGCGGTCAATTGATTAACGCAGATTGCAACGGTGCGGCGAATATCTTAAGTAGGGGCTCTCGCATTTGCGCTCTATAGTTATGCAACAAACCGCTCACTAAACTTCGCAAATGCGAGAGCCCTTACCTTGATTCATCGGAAAATCTGCATCGTATAATTCCTGGATTGCCGTATCCATATCATGGCGACGAGAGAATGTACCAACCGCCCGATGAGGGTGATTTACAGCGTGGGAAGTATTAGCCATTGAATTACTCCGACGAGAATGATCATCATTGAGTCCGTCAAAAATCGCCCATTCTTGGACACCGTGACGGCGCAAGATCGGTTCGGCGCGACGGATTTGGGCTTCTTTTTCTTCTAAAATCAGTAAGTATTCACCCTGGTTAAATCGGTTGTGGAAGAAGTGATGACGATCGTTGAGAAAACCAAATGATGTTTTATCGAAGCGATCGCGAACATTCACATTCGGTATCCAATTATGGCGATCCTGATCACGGGAAATTACAGAAATTTGATTGAGCGGAAAACCTGCCTCGCTTAATTCCCGAATTGCCGCATCGGTATGGTGATAGTGGGGAAATACACCAATGGCACGAGAATGGTGGTGATCTCGATCTACTCGATCTAAATGATGCTCAGAAGTCTTTGAGGTGACAGGGTGGTTACCAGAGGGAGCAACTTTCGGCGCATCGAAAATCTCCCACTCTTGAATCCCGCGATGGTGCAAAATGCTTTCGGCACTACGGATTTCTGCTTCGGTGCCTTCTACGATGATTAAATATTCTCCGCGAGAGACTCGCTCATTGTAGACTTTAGCTCGGTGTTCAGGAATGCCTAAACCAATGAGTGCGCCAGCCAAACCACCCGCTGCTGCTCCGATAGCCCCCCCTGCCAAAGTGGTTGCGATCGCGGTTGCTGTTGCACCTGCCAGTAAAATTGGTCCGACGCCCGGAATGGCTAAGGTTCCCAAACCGACTAACAAGCCTGTCAAACCTCCTAATGCACCTCCTGTAACGGCGCCTGTTGTCGCACCCTCGTCGGCTTTGTTACCGACTTTCTTATGTCCATTCGTTCCGGCTACCTGATCAGTTCGATTAGAATCCTGTGTGATTACAGAAATTTTATCCATCGGGTAGTGAGAATTTCTCAGATCTCTCAATGCCGATTCCGCGTCTCGGCGGTTGGGAAAAGCCCCTATCGCTCGTTTATTGTGTCTTAAAGTCATTTATTTTTCTCCCAGCGGGAAAGGTTTTTGTTGAAACGCCCTTTTCAGGTCTACCTTTCCCATTTAATCTCTGATTTATATCACCTTCCTCAGTCGGGAGAAATAAGTTAGTTTATATCTCAAAAGATGGATGTATTTTGAGTAGATAAAAGCTTTAATAATAGATTATTTTATTTAAGGAGTATTCTTTTGGAACTAAGTTAAACTACTCAAACTATAGCATTGGTTTATCCCTAAAGCAACTCAATTAGTTTGCTAGAGTCTTGTCGGGGTTGGATTTATACCAATTTGCATTCAAAAGTATAACTTTCTCTCCCCCTGCTTCCCCTGCTTCCCCTGCTTCCCCTGCTTCCCCTGCTTCCCCTGCTTCCCCTGCTCCCCTGCTCCCCTGCTTCCCCTGCTTCCCCTGCTTCCCCTGCTCCCCTGCTCCCCTGCTTCCCCTGCTTCCCCTGCTTTTCCTGCTTTTCCTGCTTTTCCTATCTACTATGTTTAAGCGCAACTCGGTATTAGCTCCCGTGTCGGGGTATTTTTGTCAATAAAAGCAGTGGGTTGATTCTAATAAAATTTACAACCTAATAACTGAAGTAATTAAGCTTATTTCTGGAGATAGAGGTTAAAAAATACCAATAAAGATAAGCTAATAAATATCAAAAACTGTTTTCTTTGAAAACCAAAAATCATGAACATATTGGCTTGGATAGTTTTGGGCTTGCTTGCTGGTGCAATTGCCAAGGCAATTTACCCAGGTCATCAAGGTGGCAACATTATTTCCACTCTATTACTGGGAATTGTCGGTGCTTTTGTGGGTGGAACATTGGCGACACTTCTGACGACGGGGGAACTAGCAATGACAGCAACAGCATTAAGTATTCCGGGTATTGTCTTGGCTGTTTTGGGGGCTATTCTTGCCATCTTTATTTGGCAGCGATTTGCCCAACGGCGTGTTTCTTAAGTTAGGAGGCAATATTCCAGAGGTTTGAACAGGGGAGACTTAAACCTGATTTTTCCTATTCGGAAACCCGCCTGCGCGGGTGCAAGTTTGTGTAGCTGCGGTTGAAACCACCCTAACGGAATAAACCTAAAATCTGGCAAAATACTATAACAATTCCAGATCACTCCTAATCATGTCCGCATCTAGTCCAATAAATCAGTCTGTCCCTAATTACACCCAACAGTTACAATACCTCATGGAGCAGGTGGATGTTTCAAGTTTTCGCCAATTGAGTCGTGTCAGTGGTGTGTCTGAACGACAACTGAAGCGTTTGCGACAAGGACAGGTATCGCAAATGCGGGTAGAGACGCTGCTAAAATTATCGGATATATTAGGAATATCGGTCGATCAGTTGCTCACCTTATTTTCAGCAGAATCAATCTCTCCAATTACGCCGCCACGCGATCGCACCTCACCAAGTCTTGATCTTCGGGCACCAGAAAGTCTAGACAACCTCAAGCATGAATACCAACGACTCCAACAGCAATTAGCCGAACAACGCCAAACCCTGCTACAGGAGTTTCAGCAATCGAGTGTGCAGGTATTAGAATCATGGTTATTGCAGTGGCCCACAGCCGCTTATGCTATAACCCAGAATGACCAGTTACCTGCCATCCGATTATTACCCCTAATCAAGCCAGTTGAACAGCTTCTGCAACAATGGGGCATAGAAGCGATCGCCTCCGTTGGCGATGAATTAGCGTATGATCCTCAATGGCATCAATTAATGTCGGGAACCGTTCAACCAGGCGATTTGGTGCGAGTTCGTTATGTTGGTTATCGCCAAGGCGATAAATTATTGTATCGGGCTAAAGTGAGTCCATTGCCAAATCGAAGCTACAGATAGAGTAGATTGTTATACTGCCATTGGGAGATACTATTCAATCGAGACTCGATAACCACTCATGCAGCCCACCGACGCCAGTAAATTTACCGACAAAGCCTGGGAAGCGATCGTTAAATCCCAAGATGTTGCCCGCCGCTGTCGCAATCAACAGCTAGAAGTTGAACATCTGGCGATCGCACTCTTGGAACAAGAGGGGTTAGCCGCCCGGATTCTCTCACGGGTGACGGTGGATGTACCGAGGTTGAAGCAGCAGTTGGAGGCTTTCGCAAATCGCCAAGCTAAGGTGAATAATGTTGACCAACTCTATCTAGGGCGAGGGTTGGATATTATGCTAGATAATGCAGAGGCATCGAGAGTCGCCCTGCAAGATGATTATATTGCAGTAGAGCATTTACTCTTGGGATTAGCCGCCGATGAACGGATTGGACGCCGCTTATTCAAAGGCTTTGACCTAGATAGTCCCAAACTTGAAGCCGCGATTAAAGCAATTCGGGGTTCGCAAAAAGTCACCGATCAAAGTCCTGAATCCCGGTACGAAGCCTTACAGAAATTTGGGCGGGATTTGACAGAACAAGCCAAAGCCGGGAAACTTGATCCAGTAATTGGGCGGGATGAAGAGATTCGTCGGGTGGTACAAGTCTTATCCCGACGTTCCAAAAATAACCCGGTGCTAATTGGTGAACCCGGTGTCGGCAAAACCGCGATCGCAGAAGGATTGGCGCAACGGATCATTAATGGAGATGTCCCAGAATCCCTCAAGGAACGCCAGTTGATTTCCCTGGATATGGGCAGTTTAATTGCTGGGGCAAAATATCGGGGGGAATTTGAAGATAGACTCCGCGCCGTTTTACGGGAAGTTACCCAGTCGGATGGACATATTGTTCTATTTATTGATGAGTTGCATACCGTTGTCGGTACCGGATCAGGTCAAGGGACAATGGATGCCGGGAATTTACTCAAACCTATGCTAGCACGGGGCGAATTGCGCTGTATTGGTGCGACAACCTTAGATGAGTACCGTAAGCATATTGAAAAAGACGCCGCCCTAGAACGACGGTTTCAACAGGTACTCGTGCGACAACCGACGGTGGAAAATACGATTTCGATTTTACGGGGACTTAAAGAACGCTACGAAGTTCACCATAATGTGACCATTACTGACTCCGCCTTAGTCGCAGCAGCGACGCTATCGAATCGTTATATTAGCGATCGCTTCTTACCCGATAAAGCTATTGATTTAGTCGATGAAGCCGCCGCTAAGCTGAAAATGGAGATTACTTCCAAACCTGTGGAACTTGAAGCCATCGATCGCAGACTGATGCAGCTAAAGATGGAAAAGCTATCTCTAGAAGCCGAAAGTCAGCGTCAGGGTGTCGCCTCTGTTAGCAGTGCTTATCAGTCGTCCCAGGAACGGTTAGCCCTGATTGAGCAAGAAATTGACCAGCTTGAAGCTAATCATGAACAGCTTAATGGACAATGGCAATCGGAAAAACAACTTTTAGAAGATATTAATACCCTCAAAAAAGAAGAAGATCAACTCCGGGTTAAAATTGAGCAAGCTGAACGTGCTTATGACCTGAATCAAGCTGCCCAGCTTAAGTATGGACAGCTAGAGGTACTCCAGCGCGATCGCGAGGCAAAAGAGACGATGATGCTGGAACTCCAAGCAAAGGGTTCCGCCTTGCTACGAGAACAAGTTACCGAAGCCGATATTGCCGAAATTGTCGCCAAGTGGACAGGAATTCCCGTAAAACGCTTGCTGGAGTCGGAACGCCAAAAACTGTTGCAGCTAGAAGGACATCTGCATAAACAGGTGATTGGTCAAGGGGAAGCCGTGGAAGCTGTCGCGGCGGCGATTCGTCGCGCCAGGGCGGGGATGAAAGATCCCGGACGCCCGATCGGATCATTCCTCTTCTTGGGACCCACAGGTGTGGGTAAAACAGAATTGGCGCGGGCTTTGGCACAGTTTCTGTTTGACAGTGACGATGCTCTAGTCAGGATTGATATGTCCGAGTATATGGAGAAACACGCCGTTTCCCGGTTGATTGGCGCACCTCCAGGATATGTGGGGTATGAAGAAGGGGGACAACTCACCGAAGCCATTCGCCGCCGCCCTTTCTCGGTGGTATTGCTGGATGAAGTGGAAAAGGCACACCGGGATGTATTTAACATTTTGTTGCAAGTCCTTGACGACGGACGCATTACTGACTCCCAAGGGCGAACCGTGGATTTTCGCAATACGATTATTGTCATGACCAGTAATATTGGCAGTGATCATATTCTCAATGTGGCGGGGGATGATACCCAGTATGAGGAGATGCGGAAACGGGTGACTGATGCCTTGAGAAAGCAGTTTCGCCCCGAATTTGTTAATCGTGTGGATGATATTATTATTTTCCATACCCTGACTCGCAAGGAATTGCGGCAAATTGTCGAGATTCAACTGCAACGGATTGAACGGTTGTTAGCGGATCAGAAAATCTCCATTGAATTGTCACCCACCGCTCAAGACTATGTGGTGAATGTCGGGTATGATCCGGTTTATGGGGCGCGTCCCCTGAAACGGGCAATCCAACGGGAACTAGAAAACCCAATTGCCACAAAGCTACTTGAAAATACCTTTGGGGCGGGGGATACAATCCTTGTCGATTGCGTGGATAATGTCCTTACCTTTAATAAGCAGGGGGCGATTAATTTGCCGGAACCGGAAGCGGTACATTGAACAGGTTGCGTCAAAAATCTTCATCAAATTTTCATTAACACCTCTCCCGAATTCAGCTAATATTCAGTTAGAATCAGAATTCAGGAGAAGGGCATCTCTATAGAAAAACAAAAGTTCGTAGTAAGCGCTTTAGCGCCATCAGCGCCTCAGCACTCACGACAAACACTTAAGCCGATTTTCTTCTCAGCTAGGCAAAAGTGACATTTGACTTTTGACCTTTAAGATTTAACCTGTTATGTCCCTTACCTTCACCGTCGCGATTCCAACTTACAATGGCGCAAGCCGAATATCAGAAGTATTAGAACAACTGCGCCGCCAAAGGGGTACAGAATCGATTCGCTGGGAAGTCATCGTTGTTGATAATAACAGTACCGATAATACGGCGGAGATTATTAAAGATTATCAGAAAAACTGGTCTGCCGACTATCCCTTACGATACTGCTTTGAAGCCAGACAAGGGGCAGGATTTGCCCGACAGTTGGCGGTGAAGGAAGCGCAAGCGCCACTGATTGGGTTTTTAGATGATGATAATATTCCCGCCCTCAATTGGGTGGCTGCTGCAGTTAGCTTTGCTCAAGCTTATCCCCAGGCGGGAGCCTATGGAAGTCAAATTCACCCAGACTTTGAAGTGCCACCCCCAGAAAGCTTACAACCAATTCTACCCTTTCTCGCGATCGCAGAACGCGGTGAGGAACCTTTTTGCTACGAACCCCGCAACAAATTATTACCCCCTTCCGCCGGATTGGTGATTCGCAAGCAAGCCTATCTCGACACGGTTCCCAGTCAACTCATTTTAACGGGCAGAATTCAGGGGAATATGCTCACTGGGGAAGACTTAGAAATGTTATGCTATATGCAGCTCAACGGCTGGGAAATTTGGTATAACCCAGCCATGGAAATTGACCATAAAATTCCCCAGAAACGCTTAGAACGAGACTATTTAATCCCCTTTATGCGCGGCATTGGACTTAGCCGTTTTGTCACCCGCATGTTGAGTGTCAAGCCTTGGCAACGCCCCTTAGCTTTTTGTGCCTATACCCTTAACGATTTGCGGAAACTCATTATTCACCGTCTTAAATATCAGGGTAGAATCCAATCCGATTTAGTCGCCGCTTGTCAATGGGAACTCTTTTTAAGTAGCTTAGAGAGTCCATTCTACCTGTACCGCCATGGCTATTTCAATAGCCCCAATCAAATCATTACCCTGAACTCTATATCACGGGGGACGCCGGAATAATGTCTGTAGATTTCACCGTAGCCATTCCCACTTATAATGGTGCCAGTCGTTTGCCAACGTTGCTGGATAAACTGCGACAGCAAACGGGTTTAGAGCAGATTTCCTGGGAAATTATTGTTGTTGATAATAATAGTCGCGATAATACCGCTCAAGTGGTACAGGAGTATCAAGGGAACTGGCTAGTCGGTGTTCCCTTAACCTATATCCTGGAACCGGAACAGGGTGCGGCTTTTGCCCGATTACGGGCGGTGAAAGAGGCGCAGGGGGAACTCATTGGATTTCTGGATGATGATAACTTGCCCAATCCAGATTGGATAGCCCAAGCTGATTCATTTGCCCAGGAACATCCCCAAGCGGGTGCATTTAGTGGGCAAATTCACGGGGAGTTTGAAGTTGAACCGCCGGAAAACTTTAAACGCATTCAAGCTTTTCTTGCCATTCGAGAACATGGTTCTACGCCCCATCAATTTGAACCGCAAAACTTAAAACTCCCAACAGCAGCAGCATTAATTGTTCGTCAGAAAGCTTGGCAGGAAAGCGTTCCCCAACGTCCTCAATTAAAAGGGAGACTGGCGGGTTCAATGTTAGGGGGAGAAGATTATGAACCCTTACTATACATGTATAAAGCCGGATGGGAAATTTGGTATCATCCCCATTTGCATACCTATCATCAAATACCCCACTGGCGATTAGAACGGGATTACTTACTCTCTATTTCACGGGGGTGTGGGTTAGCGACATGTCAGCTACGGATGGTGAATGCTAAACCTTGGCAAAAACCGCTGATTATTATCCGCAATTTTTTGGGCAACTTGCGCCGAGTTGTTGTGCAGTTTATTAAATATCGGGGGCAATTTAAGAGTAATCTAATTGCGGCTTGTGAAATGGAATTTTTTTGGGGAAGTTTAATTAGTTCATTCTTAGTCACCAACAAGTATCCCCAACCCTGGGGAGGAGCAAGGACTAATGACCCATGACCAATGACCAATGAACATCTCAAGTGAGGAAATCCGAATCTCAGCGGTGGGTAATCCCATACATAAATTCAGGTGCGATCGCGCAAAATCATCAATGAACCCTAAACCTATATGGCGTGATACCTATGACTGTACTCGAACAGGGACAAATCACCATTCATACTGAGAATATCTTTCCCATTATCAAGAAGTCGCTCTACACCGACCACGAAATCTTCTTGCGGGAATTGGTCTCCAACGCCGTAGATGCCATCCAGAAGCTGAAGATGGTGTCCTACTCTGGGGAAGTGGATGGGGATGTGGGGGAACCGGAAATCACGATTTCCCTAGATAAAAATAATAAAACCCTCTCCGTCTCCGATAATGGTATCGGGATGAGTGTTGAGGAAGTGAAAAAATACATTAACCAAGTCGCCTTCTCCAGCGCCGAAGAGTTTATCCAAAAATACCAAAAAGAAGCCGACCAGCAGATTATCGGTCACTTCGGCTTAGGATTTTACTCCAGCTTCATGGTGGCAAAGAAAGTAGAGATTGATACCCTCTCCTACCAAGCCGGTGCTGAGGCGGTACATTGGTCTTGTGATGGTTCGCCCCAGTTTGAATTGTCGGAGTCATCTCGCAAAGAACGGGGAACCACTGTCACGCTGACTCTACAGGATGAAGAGACAGAATATGCAGAACCGGCGCGAATTCGCCAACTGGTGAAGACGTACTGCGACTTTATGCCCGTACCGATTAAGTTAGATGGCGAGGAGCTCAACAAGCACAAGGCACTGTGGAAGCAATCACCCCAGGAGCTCAAGGATGAGGACTACTTAGAATTTTATCGCTATCTGTACCCGTTTCAGGAAGACCCCCTGCTGTGGGTGCATCTGAAGACCGATTATCCCTTCCTGTTGAATGGAATTCTCTATTTCCCCAAGCTGAAACCCGATGTGGATGTGACCAAAGGTCATATCAAGCTATTCTGTAATCAGGTCTTTGTCAGCGACAACTGCGAAGAAGTCATTCCCAACTTCCTCATGCCCTTGCGCGGGGTAATTGATAGTCCGGATATTCCCTTAAATGTGTCCCGCTCCGCCCTAACCAATGACCGCACCGTGCGCCGGATTGCCGATTTCATCGCCAAGAAAATCGCTGACCGTCTCAACGAACTCTATAAGGAGCAACGCCAAGACTATATCCGTTGCTGGCAAGATGTGGGGACTTTTGTCAAGTTTGGGGCACTCAATAATGATAAGTTCAAAAAGCAAGTTGAGGATATCATTATCTATCGCACCACCTATTCTGGGGAGTCCCAAAGCCAATCAGAGACGCCAGAGGTAGAGGTGCAGTCTCAAGAGGACGATGCTTGGCAAGAGGTGAGTCCAGTCGTGGTGAATCAGGATGACAAAGGGCGAACCTATACGACGCTCAAAGAGTATTTAGACCGCAACAAAGCCCACCACGAAAACCACGTCTTCTACTGCACCGACGAAGCCGCTCAAGCGACTTATGTGGAACTGCACAAGAATCAGGGGTTAGAAGTCCTTTATCTGGACTCATTTATCGACACCCACTTTATCAGTTTCCTGGAACAGGAATATTCTGATGTCAAGTTCTCGCGAGTCGATTCAGAGTTAGATAATACCCTAGTTGACCAAGACAAGGCGGCGGATATTGTTGACCCCAAAACCAATAAGACTCGTAGCGAACTGATTAAGGAGTTGTTTGAGAAGGCGATAAATAAGCCTAAGGTAAATGTGAAAACCCAGGCGCTGAAATCTGATGACCCCCAAGGGACACCTCCAGCCATGGTATTGTTACCAGAAGCCATGCGACGGTTGCAGGATATGACCGCCCTATTACAGCAGCAAGCGGCGCAGTTTCCGGAGGAGCATATTTTGGTGGTGAACACGGCGCATCCCTTGATTCAGAACTTAGTCGAGATTAGTCAGGGGAGCATTGTCCAAGGGGTAGGTCAATCCCCCAGTGGGGAACTTGCCCATCAAATTTGTCAACATGTCTATGATTTGGCATTAATGGCGCAAAGAGGCTTTGACGCTAACGGAATGAAAGCGTTTGTGGAGCGGTCAAACCAGGTGCTAACGCGGTTAACCGCAAAATAGGGGGAAGGATTGAGGGTCTGTTGGCGGAAATCATAGATAATTTTTCCCCAAAATATGTCCTCAAACAAATAGGTGTGATCCCCGTGTAGGGGCGACCCGCTTGAATTAATTAACCATCCTAATCCATTCAATTGAGTCGGGTCGCCCTCTATCTAGTGTCAACTAACTAGTTACAAATACTAATTGCCAATGACCAACGACCAACGAATCGTTTTTATTATCCCCGTTAGAAATAGAAAAAACTATACGCATAATATACTGGAGCAACTAACTTTTCAAATCGAACAAGAAAATCTAAAAGGGATTTCTATTATTATCGTCAATGATGGTTCCACGGATGGAACCAAAGAAATGATTCAAAATAAGTTTCCCACTGTTTTTTTGATTGAGGGAGATGGTTCTCTTTGGTGGGCGGGTGCTATTGTTAAAGGAATGAGTTACGCACTGAAATCATTAGAGGCAGATTATATTGTTTGGTTAAATGATGATATTTGTATCGCAGATTGTTTTATTAGAAATCTAATTAAAATTTGCTCTTCAGGTAAGTATAAGAGCGCCGTTGTAGGCGGTATTGTTTTAGATCAAACGTACATTGATTGGATTGTTTACAGTGGACTAAAGGATAGACAGCCAGTTAGTCATATCAATGCCTTTTCCACATCTAATGAGTTAGAGGTAGATGTTTTATGTGGCAACATTGTCGTTATTCCCAGAACAATCGTTGATCAGGTTGGCTTTCCCGACTCAATTAAACTCCCTCACCATGGCAGTGACTATGAGTATATTATGCGGGTTAAAAAAGCAGGGTTTAGAGTTATTTTATCCTGTAACCTGAAAGCCAGCACCGATTATACAATCAGCGACTTTACTCGCTATATGCCCTATTGGATGCAGTGGTATTTACAGCCTAATTTAGGGAGTCGCTGGAAAATAATTCAAGGATTGACTAATTTAAAAGCTAATCAAAATATTTGGTTAATTGTGAATATGCATTCCAGTAATCGGGATAAAAAAGTAATTTCAAATTGGAATTATCTATTCTGTTACATTAATAAAATAATCCGCTTCCTTATTATTGATTTTTTACCTAAAGATTATGTCAAATCGAGAATTTATAATTATTTGCTTGAGCAAAATCCTCCCCCAGCCATAGTAGCGACAGTAATGGAACGAAACGATCCTGCTAAAAAGTAGAAAACTTAAAAAAAGTTATTAAAATTATAGTATAGGGAAAACAGACAACATGTCATTAATTTCTGTTATAATTCCGGCTTATAACGCTGAAAAAACCATCGAAGAGACTGTTGAATCTGTCTTAAACCAAACCTTTACAGATTTTGAATTACTTATTATTGATGATGGCTCTCAAGATTCAACTTTAGACATTATTAAACGCATTTCAGACCCTCGAATTCAAGTCTTTTCTTACCCTAATGGGGGTGCAAATATCAGCCGTAATCGGGGACTTGCCCAAGCGGGTGGTGAATACGTGGCGTTTTTAGATGCGGATGATCTCTGGACACCTGATAAGCTAGAAGCACAATTAAGCGCCTTGCAAACCAATCCCCAAGCGGCTGTTGCTTATAGCTGGACTAGTTTTATTGATGAATCAGGTAATTTTCTTCATAAAGGAATTTGTTCTACCGACACAGGTAATGTATATGCGAAACTCTTACTTGTCAATTTTCTAGAGAGTGGCTCTAATCCCTTAATTCGTCGGCAAGCTTTAGTTAAAATTGATGGTTTTGATGAGTCACTACCTGCCTGCCAAGATACAGATTTGTACTTACGATTAGCAGAACATTATTTATTTACCGTCGTCCCAAAAATTCAAGTTTTCTACAGACGCTCTTCTCAGTCAGTATCGTCAAATATTGTGAATTTAGAATTAGCTTGGTTAACAATCTTAGAACGAGCTTTTACTAATGCGCCTCAATCACTACAGTATCTCAAGCGGCATAGTTTAGCTAACTTATACAAATCAATTACCTATAAAGCTCTTTCAGGTATTCCCGAACGAAAACAAGGATTTTTAGCAATTAAACTGTTTGCAAATGCAATAAGGTTTGATCCTTTTCTTTTGAAAAGACGAATTATTTGGAAAGTGCTATTAAAAATCACTGTTATTGTCGTATTGCCCAAGAAATTATCTAATTATTTGCTTTTAAAAATGGAAAATTTAGCGGATCTTCATGCTTTAATTGCGCGAAATAGAATTCAGGTTTGATAGAAATATATTGTCTCTCGTAGATCACCAAACTTTATCAACTCTATAATGGAATCATGAAAATTTTACTTCTCAGTACTTGGGATAAACAAGGTGGTGCATCCCGTGCGGCTTATTTAACGCATCAGACATTTAACCAAGCTGGTATTGATTCCAGGATGGTAGTTTTAGAAAAGTGGAGCGATGATCAGAGTGTTGTTGGACTCCAACCTTTAAAATACTCACAAAAAATTATCAAAGAAACTCGTTTATATTTAGATGAAATAAAACTGAAGCCTTACTATTCTAAAAACAGAAAGCGAGAACTTTTTTCTCCAGCCATATCCACAGAACCCATAGTACCACTTGTCAAGCAAATCAACCCTGATATTATCAATTTACATTGGATTTGTAAAGGGTTTTTAAATCCAGAAATTTTGATCCAATTTGATCAACCTATAGTTTGGACACTTCATGATATGTGGCCCTTTACAGGAGGATGTCACTTTTCTGAGGAATGTTTTCGTTATCAGGAACGTTGTGGTTCTTGTCCTCACTTAGGTTCAACTCAGGAAAATGATCTGTCCCGCAAATTGTGGTTGCGAAAAAAACGAGCTTGGCAATCGTTGAATTTAACCATTGTCGCTGTCAGTCATTGGCTAGCTAATTGTGCCAGACAAAGTAGTTTATTTAAAGGGCGAAGAATCGAAGTTATCCATAATGCCATTGACACCTTGCAATTTAAGCCAATAGACCGAGAAATTGCTCGACGTATCTTAAATTTGCCTAGCCATAAAAAAATTATTTTATTTGGAGCAATCAATGCAACAGGAGATCAGAGAAAAGGATTTAGATATTTAAACGCAGCAATTCCAAAAATTGCCGAAAGTGAACTTAAAGAAAACGCAGAATTGGTTATTTTTGGCGCATCTCATTCATCCTGTAATTCTGACTTAGGCATGAAAACTACTTACTTAGGAACGCTTCATGATAATGTTACATTGTCTCTGGTGTATTCAGCAGCTGATGTGATGATTGTGCCGTCCACTCAAGAGGCTTTTGGGCAGACAGCGGCTGAGTCTCTTGCCTGTGGAACACCAGTTGTTTGCTTTGATACCACTGGACTTAAAGAGGTTGTTGACCATCAGGACAATGGTTATCGGGCGCAGTGTTACAGCGTTGACGACTTAGTTAAAGGGATTCAGTGGGTACTCAAGGATGAAGACCGATGGCATAAGTTATCACAACGGGCTAGAGAAAAAATTGAGAAAGAATTTAGTATGGAAATGCAAGCTCAAACTTACTTACAATTATATCAAGAGCTTAACCAAGATGTATCTTCCCACCAATTCTATGAATAGTAAAATGCTTAAAAATTGTGTTAGCCTTGTTTTCGGTATTTTTATAGTCTCTGTGACTAGAGTACAAGCCTTTTCTCTGATCAACACAAATTCAAGCCGCCATCCTACTCCATCGATTAAACTGTTTATTCTAGCGGGTCAATCAAATATGGTGGGTTCCCGCTCAACTATTAACGATGTACCCGATAGCTGGCTACAACCCCAAGACAACGTACTGTGGTACGACTCGGATAATACCTGGGGTTCCCTGAGAGTTCCCACAGAACCGTTTCCCTTTAGTCGCGTCTTTAATGGAGTGGGGTTTGGACCAGAAATTACCCTGGGACAAAGAATTGCTCAAGAGTTAAATGAAACCGTCGCCTTGGTGAAATATGCTAAGGGGGGTACAAATTTGGCGGTAGACTGGAAACCGGGTGGTGAACTCTACTCCAGTATGATGGATCGGGTGAATCAGGCGATCGCAGAGTTTCCCATCGCCTCTGTGAATGTCGAAATTGCTGGGTTTTTCTGGATGCAGGGAGAATCTGATGCTTACAATTTGATTATGGCAAATCAGTATGAGCAAAACTTGACTAATTTTATCACCCAGGTGCGCCAGGATTTGCATGAACCCAATTTACCCTTTGTTTACGGTAAAGTTTTTTTAACCGGAACTCAACAGACGCCATTTGGTATTTTTAGGTATGGAGATATAATTCGACAAGCGCAGTCTCAGGTGAGTGAACAGGTTCCAGGAACCTTTGCAGTAGAGACAAGTGATCTTTCCCAGCATCCAGACAATATTCACTTTGATTCCCAAGGGTTAATGGAGTTAGGCGATCGCTTCGCAGAAGAATGGTTGAGTATTCCTGAACCCTCTACTCTCGGCTTTCTCAGCTTGAGTGTGGTGATTTTTCCCTTGATCCACACCTCGCTTAAAAACAAGAAATGACACATAAATCTTTAACCTTCAGGAGAGTCGCTAATCAGGAAATATTAAATAAGGTGATTATTTACTAGCGGGAACAACCAGCGTGTGATAAGATCCACCCTAGAATATAGGGTGTATGATTCTTATGCTAGTTCTCCAGAAGTCTACGGCTTTTCCTTTAGCATCGCTGCTAAGAAAAACGAGCGTAACTCAGCCAATTTACTACTATTTGAAGAATATTACGTTCAGGCATTCGTTACATTGCCAACTCAAAACGGATCTTTTCAGTCCAGAAATCATATTAGTTTACCAAATGGGCAAGGTGGCGTCTTCATCAATTTGCCAATCGTTAAAATCGGCAAATATTACGCAACCGCTTTACCAAGTTCATACATTAAATCGTGAATGGATTCAAAAAAAATGGCGAACAATAAAACTTTATAAAGCTTACAACAATCGTCCTGTAATCGATCAAGACTTCCTCATTAGTACGTATATTAGCGATCATCTTGACCAAATCCTGAATCGTAAATTAAAGATCATCAGCATTGTCAGAGATCCTTTGCAAAGAAATATATCAGACTTTTTCCAAAATATCGAGCAATATTTTCCTAACTTTGCTCAAAGATTTTCTTCAGGTCAGTTGCGTATAGACGATATCATTGAAACTTTTTGGGATAATCAGGGCGCTTGGGGTGTAGATTATGCAAAGCGATGGTTTAATCGGGAACTTAAAGCTGTTTTAGGTATTGATGTTATGGCAGTTCAATTCCCGAAAGATAAAGGTTATGTAGTTATTCAGCATCCGGATAAAAACATAGAAATTCTTCTCGTAAAATTTGAGAGCTTTAATCAATGTTTAGAGAGAAGTTTGTGTGATTTTTTTGGCTTAAAACAGATCCAAATTAAGCTTGCCAATGTTTCTCAAAAAAAAGATTACTATCAAGCCTATAAAGAGTTTCAAGGATTAATCCGTTTTCCCAAGGATTACTTAGACAACATTTACCGAAATCCCTTGATGTATCAATTCTACACTGAAGCTGAAATTAATCAATTTCAGCATAGGTGGGAATGAGCAGGTCATTTTTCATATCCATCGAGACGTTGCAATAATTGCCAACCCGGGGGATTCGTTTTGACCCACGTTTCCCGGTGAGAGCGGATATTATGAAGATGGGACTCAATGGTTTCTGGCGTAATCAAAACTCCAAAATCCTTGGGGACAATGTCTGATGAGTATTGTAAGAGGCGGTTAAGCACTAAATCTCCCACATTTTGACGGTAATGGGAGTTGTCAAAATAATTAATCATCCTTTCACTAATGGGTTCTGTGGTAATCCTGTTGTAGCCGGAAAAATCCCACACAGGTGTAATTTTGACAACCTCTCGTTTCCAATCTTCAAAGACTGACCAAAGTCCAGCCTTGCGAATGGCTTCCCATTGAGTGGCGTGGGAGGGTGAGATAAATATCTGAATCGTGATCTGGTTTTCCTGACACAGATGAATGAGTTGTTTGAGGTAATTTAATTGGTGGCGAGATAAGGTATAATCCTGATAAAGGCTTGGGTCATGCAAATATTTGTTTAGACTAAATTTAAATCCTTTAACAATTGATTGTTCAGGTAAATCATGCTGGATAAAGAAATCAGGATTCCGCATCCCATTGGCGTAATAGGGAGTAGCGCTAGAGTCTGAACGATTTGCTAAAAAGGTGGTGTAACTTGTACTCAAAGCGTCTAGAGAGAATGTCACATCCAGGAAATCGGAGAGGGTAATCTGCTGTTTTTCTAGACGAGTTTCATCAAAATCAATTTGGTTTTCCCGCTGTTGATTAAACATAAAAAAGTCAATCCCAAGGATAACATGGGTTAAATCCGGTTGATTTTTCAGGGCGTGTTGGAAATAGCGAAACACCTCATACATATTCGCTCCGGAAATGCCTAAATTATACGTCGAGGAGGGGGTGGGAATGGCAACATGGTTGGGATTCAACCCCACTTCAGTTCGAGATGAGCCTAATAAAATAATTGTCGGTTTCTGGCGGGTTATTTCAATGGCTTTAAACCGCCTCACATGGTTTCGTTGTTCGGGTTTGACTTGGTTGAATCCAGCAATTTTTGGCATCGCGATCGCGCCATAAGGATTGATGGCTAAATTAAACAGAACGACTCCTAAAAATTGGCACAGGAAGAATGTTAGCAGCCATCCCAAATAGTGAGAGTAACGTTTCATAGTTCGGGGGAATTAAAATTGGAAGTAGAGAAACTCACTCACCTGGTTGAGAGACAGTAAACAGAAAACAGCAAGACTGGTTATAATTGCCGCTACCCACCAGGTTGGTTTAAACTGTTCCATAATTTGTTGGGTGTTGGGACATTGGGTGACGACAAGGAGTAAAAAGACTAAGATAAGGAAACTTTTTTGCCCACCAAGAGGGGGAAGATAGGGGAACTCTAGCCACCCCTTAAACTCTACCCCCAGTGGGGTTAACCAGCCGAGAATCGGTTGATATGCGGTGGGTAAAACCATCGGTTTAATTCCTACCATGGCTTGTAAAATTGCGATTCCTTCTCCTAAAGTTGGGGAGCGAAACAGTACCCAACTGGCAACAACGGCAACAAAGGTGATTAGCCATCCTAGGAATTTGGGGATAGAAATCTGAAGCTGTTGCCAAAAACGGTTAATTATTAAAAAGAGTCCGTGCAGTCCACCCCAAACCACAAACGTCCATCCCGCCCCATGCCACAACCCCCCTAGTAACATGGTAATTAATAAATTAATAGATTGGCGCCGAGGTCCTTTACGGTTTCCACCCAGGGGGATGTAAAGATAGTCTCGCAAAAAGTTAGATAGGGTAATATGCCAACGTCGCCAGAAATCCGTAATAGACGTGGCTTTGTAGGGAGAGTTAAAGTTAATGGGTAGGTGGATATTTAACATCCAGCCTAAACCAATTGCCATATCGGAATAGCCAGAAAAATCAAAATAGAGTTGAAAGGTATAACTTAATGCGCCAACCCAGGCTTCTAAAAAGGTAACTGAGTCAGCATGGGTAAAAATTGGACTCACCCAAGGGGAGAGGTTATCCGCGATCGCGACTTTCTTGAATAAGCCCAATGTAAATAGGGTTAAGCCTAAAGACATGTTTTTCGGATTCCAGAGAAAATGGCGTAATCGACGCAATTGGGGCAGGAGTTCGTCATAGCGTAAAATTGGACCGGCGATGAGTTGGGGAAAGAAGGAGATAAATAAACTGTATGAGATAAGATTGTATCGGTATGCCTTGGTTTCTCCCCGATAGGCATCAACGATATAGGCAATTTGGGTGAAGCTGTAAAAGGAGATGGCTAGAGGTAAAATAATTTTAGGCACAGTCAACTCAATGCCCAGGATACTGTTTAGGGAACTGACAAAAAATGTGGCATATTTGTAGTAGCCAATAATTCCCAAGTTAAAGGCAATGCCAAGCCAGAGTAAGCCTTTCGCCCTTGGGGTCTGTGGTTTGGTGCGTTCGATCTGGCGACCAATGCTATAATTGCCCAGGATGGACAGTAGCAATAGGGGGAGATAGGCAATATTCCAATACCCATAGAAGCATAAAGACGCGATCGCTAACCAGATGGTTGCCAGTCGGAGTAGGCGCAATTTCGCCAATCCAAAGAAGAGAACCAGGGTAATCGGCAAAAATGCGAAGATGAAAATATAGGAATTAAAGAGCATGATCGCCTCATCCTATTTACTGATCGGTTTAACTTTTTGAAAGACTCCCACCCAACCATCGGTTTGACCGATGAATCGAAAGGAGAGACGATACAGGAGAATTAGAGCCACAACCAAAACCAGAAATACTTTATTTTGCCAAGTGCCTCGACTCATATATCGCCCCTTATGGAATTGGGGAATATAGGGGCGACGGCGTAACCATAAGTCTAGTAGGCGTAACTTATTGCGGGAGGTATATTGCACTTGATCATCATAGCGATCGCCAAATACCATGAGAATACCCTGGGGATAGTAGGGTTTGACATGATCAAAATCTTCATAAAACAGATTACTGAGTAAGGGTGTGGCAATAATTAGATATCCGCCCATTTTTAAATGATCCAGGTAGGAGTCCATAAAGTTTTTTAACTCCCCTGGCGGGAAATGCTCGATAATATGAGACATGAGCAGTAGATCAAATTGCTCATCATGTCCGGCAAACTCGTCAACCGTGAGACAGTTTAAGCCCTTTGCCCGATTTACTGCAATTAATTGGGGATTAATATCCACGCCCAGCACATCATAGCCTGCCTCTTGTAAGGGTTTAAGCTTCTTGCCATAGCCACAGCCTACATCCAAGACTTTGCCGGATTTTTTATTTCCAGAGGAATAGTGAGCCACAAACTCAAGAATTTTGGGTAAGTCGTAACTATATTGGGCAAAGGCTAATAATTGGTTATAAACTCTATCTTTTAAGGGTTCAGTCATGGTTTTATCTAATATCTTTTACCGTTGTCAGTAGGTTTCTTGGCATCCGTCAAGAACTTTGGTTCTTGGCTAAAAGGACAGCCTCAGAGAGCATTGATGAGCAATAAATGATGATGCCTTTGGGAAAACTCCAGGTTCAGTAAGGTTATAACACTTGGAACTAAACCGCATCCGTGCGCCCTCGGACATGCTCCTTCCTGTAACCCTCACGATATGATAGAGGACGGACTATAATTGGAGGATTCCTATGTCGCGCAAATGTCAACTCACTGGGAAAAAGGCAAATAACGCCTACGCCATCTCCCACTCCCACCGCCGCACCAAAAAACTCCAGCACGCCAATCTGCAATCCAAGCGAGTCTGGTGGCAAGAAGGCAATCGTTGGGTTAAGTTAAAACTATCTACCAAGGCGATTAAGACCTTGGAGAAGAAAGGATTGGCAGCCATGGCAAAAGAAGCTGGGATTAATCTAAATCATTATTAATCGGGTAGTGGCGTGGCACACCTAATTGGGTGGATTAGAATTGTAGGGGCGCACGCCCCGTGCGCCCCTGTCAACTTAAGCTCAACCCCTCACGCATTTGCCCCTCTCCATCCCCCCTAGCCCCCCCTTGAAAGCAGGGGGACTTTGATTAATTTCTGGTTCCCCCCTTTCCAAGGGGGGCTAGGGGGGATATTTCCAAGGGGGGCTAGGGGGGATAAACCCACCAATACACTCACAAACTGCATCAAAACAATTCATCACGTCATTATTGGTAAAACGTACCACCTGCAAACCGTAACCTTCTAAAATATGAGTGCGATTTTGGTCATAAATTATCGCTTCCTCGCTAAAATGAGTATCTCCATCGACCTCGATAACCAACTTCAGTTTGGCACAATAGAAATCAACGATAAAATTATCGATGGGTTTTTGCCGCCATACTTTTAACGGAAATTGTCTTAAATATTCCTGCCATAGTTTACGCTCGGCTGGGGTAGGATTTTGTCGCATTTTCTTGGCTCGTTCAACCAGAATAGGATTATACGGTAGAAAATAGCGTCCTTTTTTTAATTGAGACATGACCAAGTTGTTGATCAGGTTTATTTCTATCCCCCTAAACCTTTCTCATCCCCCCAAACCCCCCTTTGAAAGGGGGGCTTTATTGCATGGGGGCTTTATTGCATGGGGGCTTTATTGCATGGGGGCTTTATTGTATGGGGGCTTTATTGCATGGGGGCTTTATTGTATGGGGGCTTTATTGTATGGGGGCTTTATTGCATGGGGGCTTTATTGTATGGGGGCTTTATTGTATGTTTCTGAGTCACAGCATCACCCCTGTTCTAAACCTTCGTCAGCAGAAGTATCAGTATCAATACCTAACTTGCGTTCCTGAAGCTTCAACAGAATTTCTGCATGAACTTCGCGGGTGATGGGATAGAAATATGCCAAAAATAACCCACAGATTAGGAAAACGGTGGGTAATGGACCCACCACTAACCGAATCGCTAGCAGTGCTGAAGCCGGTTGTTCGGGTATCGGTTGACCCGGTTCGCTACTCAAAAACCCGGCAAAATCCAGCGCTTGTCCCACGAAAAACAACCCCAATGCTAATCCTATCTTTTGCAGGAGTACCATAAACGAATAGAAAATTCCCTCGCGCCGTTGACCTGTATTCAGTTCATCCAATTCAATTACATCGGGTAACATTGACCAAGGGATGAGATAGGCAATGGCAATACCAAACCCTGCCATGACAAAGAGAAGGTACATTAAACCTATCTGATCCGGTGGTAAAAAGAATAGTCCGCCTTGGGCGACAATCCAGGCACTCATTCCCATAAAATAAACTGCCCGTTTCCCGACACGCTGACTCACCCAATTCCAGACAAACAGCATCACTAATGCTACACATTGAACCACTAAGGCGGCGGTAAAATAGGAATCTTGACCCATCCAGTTAACCAAATAATAGGGAATAATCGCCGCTGTTAACTGAAAGGCTAACCAGGAAAACAGATAAATCCCAATGACATAGAGAAAAGGGCGATTCCTAAAGGCAATTTTTAGCTGTTCTAAAAAAGGGATTTCCGTTTGATTACTCTCCGCCACCGTTTTATGGAAACGCACTTCCCCCGCCGCCGTGGGATCTGTGGTTCCCCACACACACCAGTAGGTGGGTAGAACAGACAGAACTGTACAGATTAGTCCTAAGACTAAATATTGTTCTTGATCATTGGGAATAGCTTGAAAGATAAATTGACCCAATGCTAGGGAAAGAATACTCCCGCCAATAGAGAAGGCAAAGCGAAAACTATTCAAGGTGGTGCGTTCGTTGTAATCTTGGGTCAATTCTGGCGTCAGCGCGGTATAGGGCAAATTGACGCCTGTAAACGCCATGTTGAATAAAATACTGACAATCACGTAGTACCAGAACAGCGCCGACTGATTGATAGGGGGTACAACCCATTGCAGGAAAAAGAACACACCAAAGGGAATCCCGGATAGAATCATCCAGGTATGGCGTCGCCCCCAACGGAACCGAGTGCGATCGCTTAATACTCCAACAATGGGATCATTAATAGCATCCCAGATTTTGCCGATTAACAGAACCGTACTGGCTAACCCTGGACTTAATCCAGCCACATTGGTGAGGAAAATCAGTAAGGAGAACGCTAACAGGGTAGCTGTAATCCCCGCCCCCATATCACCCGCCCCGTAAGCCATTTTCGTGGCAAGATTAAGTTTTTCAGGTTGGGGTGGTGTTGGTGGAACTGGAGACTCTGATGGGGCGGTATTACTCATTGCCATTTTTTATTGCTTAAATAGGTAACTGTAACACAATCCCTATTTTCATCATCTACATGGGCATCCCATTGGTGTTGATATCGGATTAGAAACCCGGTGTTGTTTGAGCAAAAAGTGCGGCAAAATCTTTGGTAATCACTGCACCAGAAGCATCTTCGGGTTGAGAAATCACATCAAAGGTTTTGTTACGAGCATTCGGTTCTAACAAAGCCTGTACTACAACTTCAGCCACATCTTCACGGGGAATGGATGTAGGTATTCCATTGGGCGGATTTTTCAACATCGTATCATTTTTACCCACCAATAGTTCCCGTTTCCCTCCCGGCTGATCTTGCAACCCACCGGCACGGATAATAGTATAGTCGATTCCTGAATCGATTAAATACTGTTCTGCCTTGCGCTTCCAAATCAAAATGTTGCCATTACCAATACGATTGAGGGGATGATTTTCATCAGTTCCACCCATAGAACCCACGAGGACAATATGATTGACCCCTGCGGATAAAGCGGTATCAATTTGGTTAATCTGACCCTGATAGTCAATCGCTTCTGGCATTTCACCGGTAGCAAAGGTTAATTCAGGGCGCTGTCCCGGCTGTGGGATACCTTTAGGCTGGGGTATAGCGCTGGTGAGAATAACTAACCCTTGACAATCTACCAAGGCGGGGGCGAGGGTTGCGGGATCTCGGATGTCCCCGAAATAGAAACCCTCTGTTGTCCCGAACAATTGCTCAACCTTCTGTCGCGATCGCGCAAAACCCCGGACAATAAACTGCTCTTTACGTTGTTGTAGTTTCTGGACGACGAGAGAACCAGTGCGTCCAGTTGCACCAGTGACGAGGACTTGCACAGGAGTGTTCATCAAGGTTAACGATAGAACGAATTGTCGCTGATATTAACTATGCCACAGCTCTCCCCCTATTTTCTCAGAAATTCAAATTATTTTCTGGACACCATCCTTGCGCCCAGAGAATTCTAATCCACTGAATTAGGTGTGTCATGGCAATTTTCGTAAAAAACCTCAGCGCGTTTGCAGAACCTGTGTTCTTATTGTCGCTGAGGAACAACTGAAGGATAGGTTTGATATGTTTCTCAATTCAGGAATAATTTTAGGCGATCAGGAAAATCTTGCCATTTCTTATGGGTTCACGCTTCCCTGTTCCCTATTTCTTGATAATTTATGTTCACAAATTGACAATGGATAATGAACAAGGGATAATGACCTCTCCTTAAAAGAATAGGATTGAAATTAAGGGAAATCTTTTTTAATTTCTTCGTAAACGAAGAGCTTTTAGACCCAATTAATCAATTGTCAATTATCAATTATCAATTATTAATTATCCATTGATAATTTCCTCATAGCTTGCTTGAGTCTGGCATTACTCTTTTTCAGAACGGTAATATCCAAACGATTAACCGATTCAGCCGCAAGTAAGCCCTTCATCGCGTTGTAATACAAATCGGTGTCGTAAGCAATTAAAATTAAATCAACTCCAGCATTCACAGCTTTTACCGTAGCATTAGCTAATCCATCTTGACTGCCATAGACAGCCTGCATACTAAAATCGTCTGTAATTAGAATGCCATCATGGTTCCACTTATTTCTAATAATTTCGCTCACAACTTTTGTAGAAAAGGATACAGGATGATCAGGATCAACGGACATCAATTGGGCATGTCCCAACATCGTAAAGGCGTTTGTTTTGCTCATGACTTCCCGAAACGGCACCCAGTCTGCTTGGGTTAATTCCTCTACCGAAGTCTTCAATTGAGCATGGTCAATATGGGTATCAGTATCCAGTCGTCCCAATCCAGGGAAATGCTTAATTGTACAAGTTACGCCATAGTTGGCTAGGGTTTGGCAATACCATAATGCCACCTTAGCGACAACGTCTTGATCGGCAGATATGGCTCTCAGGTAAATTTTAGAATATTTATCATCGGGACTGATAATTCCCTGATTTAAATCCACGACTGGGGCAAAGTTTAAATTAATCCCAATCTCAGACAATTCTTTACCCTGGATACTGGCATAATCGATAACATCATCTTTGGCGCGGTCAATAGTTTTTTCGTCCTTAATAATCGACGATAAGGGAGGCAATTGAGTTAAAGGCGGAGATAATCGAGAGACGATACCGCCTTCTTGATCTGTGGCTATCCACAACGGCGATAACCCCTGACTGATGCGAATTTCTTGTAACGATTGAATTTCTTGATGGATTTCGTTTTGAGTTTTATTCTGGATATTCCGTTTCGTGATAAACACACCAGCGATCGCGCCTTTTTCGACGAGGATTTTGACCTCCTCAAAATTGCGATAACCCACGATAAAGTGCTGACCTAGTGTTTCCAATTGGCTCGGTTCTCGCTTGAGAATCGCTTGTTTGGTTAACTGGAACTTAACTTCCTTCGTCACCGCCAAGGAAAAACTGAATGACGCGATCGCTAAAATCAAAACGCTGAGAATAACTTGTTTCTGGCTTGAATTTTTCTTCCAGCCGGAAATTTCCGCAATGATTAATCCTAAACTAAGGATAAAGATAAAACCAAATGCCCAACCCCTTACACTTGCCAGAAAAGGTGTTCTTAAATAAAAGACTGGAAACACCAGACTGATGGCTAAAGCCAGTTTAATGAGTTTTATCATAAATTTAGTCAACGCAATCATTAGTTATTGCATATCTGGTTTTGATAATTTTTTTTTGCAGAGGGAAGTTTTGGCTTAAACTACTTTATTTTAAAGCACTAAAGTGCTTACTACGAACCTCGCTTGGATCAGTGAGTTCAACTTAAGATCATACGTCATATTTACCAGGTTTCTCGGCTGCTCTCGGTGATTGAGGTGGTTTTATTTCGTAGGGTTGAGAGGGTAAAATTTCTAATTGTCGATGCTTTGGCTTCTCCACTTTCTGGGGTTTGTCTTTGGCTTTGGTTTTGGCTTTCCCAGTTGAACCGCGCCGCCGTTGAGATGTTCCTTCTTCACTGGTATTTTCCGCAACCACTTCATACAATATCGCCGACTTATTCTGATCAGTTCCCTTGCGTAACACTCGCCCTAATCGCTGTACATATTCCCGTTCTGAACCCGTACCCGATAAAATAATCGCGACTCGTGCATCAGGAACATCAACCCCTTCATTTAAAACATGGGATGCGGTCAAGATTTTATAGTCTCCTTCGCGAAACCGTTGGAGAATTTCATGGCGTTCTTTAACCGGGGTATGGTGAGTAATGGCGGGAATCAGCAATTCTTGGGAGATCCGATAAACGGTAGCATTATCATTCGTGAACACCAAGATACGTTCCGGATAATGTTTGGCGACTAAATCGGCTAATACTCGTAATTTCCCTTCCGTTCCTAAAGCGATTTCCTTAGATTCACGATGTGCTAACATGGCGCGACGCCCTTTTTGAGAACCGGCACTGGCTTGCACAAACCGTTGCCATCCGTCTAAACTACTTAGGTAAATATTCGACTCTCTTAAAAAATCATTACGTAGTTTGAGACAGGCATCGTAGCGATCGCGCTCCTGGTGTGATAGTTTGACTTTAATCTGCACCACCTTATGTTCAGCCAAGGCTAACCCGGCTAGGTCATCAGGGCTTTTGCGATAGACCTGTTGACCAATTAAGCCATCTAGGTCATGATGACGCCCATCAGTACGATCAGGGGTAGCAGTGAGTCCTAATCGGTAGGGTGCGATCGCGTATTCGGCTATGGATCGATAAAAGTCGGTGGGTAGGTGGTGACATTCATCAAAAATTAACAACCCATACTGATTTCCTAGGGACTCAGCGTGAATTGTGGCACTATCATAAGTGGCGATCAGGATTGGCGTGCGATCGCGCGAACCTCCCCCCAGTAATCCCACCTCTACATCCGGAAACGCCGCTTCTAACTGCGCGTACCATTGATGCATCAAATCTAACGTTGGCACCACAATTAATGTACTGCGAGGGGTAGCTTGCATCGCGAGTTGGGCGAGATAGGTTTTTCCGGCGGCTGTGGGTAACACCACCACCCCTCGGCGCCCCGCTAATTTCCAGGCTAATAAGGCTTCCTGTTGATGGGGATAAGGTTCCATCTCAAAGCTGGATACCAACTCCAAGGGTATGAATTCCCTCGCATCATCAATAAAATCCACCCCTTCAGCTTGCAGCACTTCCACCAAGGGGCGGTAGTGCATTCCCGGAATCCGAAACTTCTCCACCCGATCATCCCACGTTGCATAATCCACCCACGCCTTACCCCGTGGGGGTGGATGTAAGAGTAGAGTTCCCCGGTTAAAGGTTAATTTTGGGGTACGAGCCATTCGTTTTTTATATATTAGTCCCCTAAGCTATTGTATATTGCCTAACCTTTAGATCTCAGATAACCTTCGATCGCATCACTTGCTACCGCTACCCCATCTTCTTGGTGCACAAGCTTTCCCACCTCCGCCGCTTTGATCCCATACCTAGGCTCAAATAATAATTGCTTGAGTTCAGCCGCCACCGTATTCGCACTATACTCATGTCGAGCCAGGGTACGCGCCACCCCTAAACGTACTAACCGCATCGCATTATCCGGCTGATCATGAGCATAAGGTATCACCAACATGGGACGCCCAGCACGCAAGGCTTGTCCGGTTGTCCCAACTCCCCCATGATGCACAATCGCCGCCGCATGGGGGAAGATTTCGGAGTGCGGTGCATAGTCAAGGACAATCACCCCTTTAGGTAACTGTTCTAACGGTAGATTGGGGACTCCCTTGCCCACAAGTAAAACAGCACGGTATCCTAACTGTTGAGCTGCGATCGCACCTTCTAAATAGAAATTCCCTGGAGTCCACACCATTAAGGAACCCAAGGTAAATACAATGGGTGGAGAGCCAGCATCGAGAAACCGGGCTAGTTGATCAGATAAATCCTCCTGTTTTGCGCGATCGTAAAAGGGAAACCCTGTAACCTGAGTTTGGGAATGCCAATCCGGTTGCGGCGATGCTAGAACCTGAGAAAATAGCGCCAGTACCAAATCCGGCGAATGTTGACCTTCAAACACTGGATCATCGCCCGGTGGTAAACCCAATTCCCGACGCAATTGGCGCACTGGCGCACTCCATAAACGGGTTTGCCAACGAAATTGGCGCAGGCGGGAATCATTGGCGACAACGGCTAACGCTTGTTCATAAGGGGAGATAGTTGTGGTTGAAAGGGTTTGGGAATCATAAGCCGACATAAATAGGATCGGAGAGAGAACCGTTGACACCCAAGGAATCCCCGTTTTTGCAGCAACCAATGAGCCGACAAAGGTTAAGTGGTGAGTGAGCAGTAGATCCGCACCACGTACCGCATCAACTAAAGCATTGTACGTCGCCCTGAGATGGGGCATTAATAGATAACAGATTGTGTATTCACTTTCCCGGCGCAACTCTGAGAGCATTCCGATAAACTCGCCATCCTGCTGCATATCAATCGGACTATCGTATCGAACCGGAGAAAACTCAATCCCCTCGGCTTCAATCTTGTAACGATAAAGCTCACTTGTGGCAATAACAGCGTGATGTCCTCGTGCTTGCAACTCCAGCGCGATCGCCATATAGGGATGAATATCGCCATAAGAGCCGTAGGCTGTTAAAACAATACGTTTATAAGTCATTGATCATTCGTCATAAGTCATTGATCATTCGTCATCTGTCAACAGTTTAGTAAGTCTATGAACACGACAAACGTCAACGCCTCCAGAAACGGAGTCACAACAACAGTGAAGGTGTCCTCAGCAGGTTATGATCACGGTAACTGTAACATGGCTAAAGTTACCTGTAATGGGGCACTCATTCCTTTGGCGGGAGGATATCAGCGCGGTTTAAATGTTGTCGTTTTTGATCAGTCCAATGGGCGTCAACTTCAGAGTCAATCTTTTGATCTATATGCTGATCCGGCTAACGCTGATGCCTTTGCCCACTGGATAGACACGCTTACCCCAAGGTCGGGTGGTTGCGATCGCGGCTAAAGATGACGCCAGCCTAAATCTCTGTGATCACGCCATTTTGCTGGCTCTTGTCGTTATCGTTATCATCGGGACTATTTTATTTAGTCGAGACTAAGGCATATAATTAATACTCGTTACCTCAAGGATTCCGAAATCTGCCATCCTCATTTTCCCGCACAAATATATGACGGCTTTTTACGCCTACCTCCTATTCGTGAACCGACAGTCTTAAGGAAAAAAATTAATGCTAGGACTATTCTTATTTCTCGTATTTTTCACCTTCTTCAGTCTGTTATTATATGACAAAAAACAATTCCCGCGCTTTCGGCTAAAAGGTTCGCCACGACAGGTTCTACCACCTCAACCTCCTATCCCGCAATCTTCACCGCCAACAGTATCCGATATTGACTCAGGAAGTCGTCAGGCAATTTCTACAACCTTATCGGATCTCGCCCAATTACAAGCGGTGCAGGAAGCAAATGAGCAACTTATCGCCCAAGAATCCTCTAAGTTTAACCAAACCATTATCAACGAAGCCTTACAGGGTTCACGAGACGCCATTTTTGCCAAAATTGAGGAATTTATTCAAACCCAGCGCCAAGTTTCCGGTGCTTATACTCCCCTCTATGATCTCTTAAGTGATTATCCGTTTCGAGTCGGAAAAATGCTGCGACCAACGATTTGTATGAGTGTCGCCCGGGCTGTGGGAGGAATGGGACATTCGGCATTAACTGCCGCCGCCGCATTAGAATTGTATCACAATGCGTTCTTAATTCACGATGACATTGAAGATGAGTCCGAGTCCAGACGCGGAAAGGGAACATTACACCAAATGATTGGCATTCCTAGGGCGATTAATGTCGGGGATGCGACGAATGTTTTAGCGGTAGGATTGCTGCTGGAAAATTTGTCAGTGCTGGGTGTATCTAAGGCACTGAATATATTACATGAAATTGAGTTTATGGCGCGGCAATCTGTTGAAGGACAGGCAATGGAATTGGACTGGGTGGCGACGAATCCATCCCATCTGAGTGACCAAGATTATTTTACAATGTGTGTGAAAAAGACCTGCTGGTATTCATTTATTACACCCTGTAGAATTGGTCTAATTGTCGGACATCCCGCCTCAAGTGTTGAGGATTTAGTCGAACCTTTAGCCGGATTAACCCGGTTTGGCATGATTTTAGGGATCGCCTTTCAAATCCAAGATGATCTGTTAAATTTACAGGGTGAAATGGAATCCTATGGCAAAGAGATTGGTGGTGATATCTATGAAGGGAAACGGACATTGATGCTGAACCATGTTTTAGCCCACAGCAAACAGGAATGTGATAAAATGCGGGAAATTCTCGCTCTACCCCGCGCCCAAAAACATCCTGATCATGTTGCTTTTATTATGGAGCAAATGCAGCGGTGCGGCAGCATTGAACACGGCTGGGATGTGGCGCGATCGCTCGCCCAAAAAGCAGCTAAAATCTTTGATTCCTTGGAGTTCTTGTTCCCGGAAACCCCTCTGCGACCTGGAGAACAATGGGTCTCCCCGGTTCATGACCGTCGATTTCTTAAGGAGTTGATTAATTATGTAATTTATCGAAATAAGTAACGAGTCACAAGGGGATGAGTCTGACCCCAGAGAGGATAGTATGACATCATTCACCTCCAATGCCAGTCAGGGAAATGATGTCAATAGATCCCCCAACAAAAACGGTCAGATCGCAGCCCAAAGTTCCGGTTACAATTCAACGAACAAATATAAATAATAAGGAGTGAAAATGGCTCACATTAAAGTCGAAACTGTCGATCTCAACGAATGGCAAGAAGAATCTTATGAAAAAGGTGCAGGCAAATGGGATATATCCCGAAATGGACAAGAAGTAATCCAGAAAAAGAATGGCAAGCCCACGCTATTTTACAGTCCATTTAACGTTTTTAATACCAAAGTCTCCGGCAAAATAAGCGTTGGCAATACAGGTGATGATGATTTTATTGGGTTTGCTCTAGGATTCCACCCTGGAGACACCACCAATAGTTCAGCTAAATATCTGCTCGTCGATTGGAGGAAAGGTCAACAGAAACGGTGGGGAGAACTTGCCAAAACCGGATTAGCGGTATCCTTAATCAATGGAGTTCCTAAAGATCAAGCTGAATTCTGGGGTCATACAGGTAAGGTGACTGAACTGGCGCGTGGAAAAACCCTGGGCAACAAGGGATGGCAAAAAAATGTCGAAAATACCTTTGACTTTGTTTATACAAAAACCAATCTGCAAGTCTCGGTTAATGGCAGCTTGGAAATTGATATTGACGGTGATTTTAGTGAAGGACGGATTGCGTTCTATAACTTCTCCCAAAATAATGTCACCTATAAAGCATTTGAGAAAAAATTACTCCCCTCCGGTCAATTGCAAGTCCATGCTAGTTCGGAAGAAGGGGTAGAATTCAAGAATCCAATGGATACCGAGGCAAAAATTAAAGTCACCCCTTCTGGTATCTGGTCAGTGAAAGACGGATTAGAGATTACCGCCGCCGGAAAGCCAGGAGCCTATCTGCTGAGTCATGTTACTTATACTAACAATACTCCTTATGCACTGGTTGCTGTGGATAAACGAAGTGGTGAAGTGATTGAAGAAATCAGCAGTGCGAAGACTCTCAGCCTCAAAGCGGGTCAAACTGTAATCTTTAAAATGAATGATGAGCCAGGGTGGTATTGGGATAACAACGGTTGTATCACAGTAGATTGGATGGTTCTGGATTAAATCATCTTTTGACTCCTGATTAATGTAGAGACGTGCCATGGCGCGTCTCTATCATTTGGGTGTTGCTGAATAAATTTTGTAGTCAGTGAAACAATCAATCATGGAACTAAAGTGCGATGATTAACCTAGGTTACGTCAACGTCATTTAACTTAACGAAAATTTGTAAGCAAAAGAGCTTATAAACATAAGATAAGGATTAAAATGGACGGAGTAAAACGCCGATCCGACTAGGTGTTAAATGAGTCAGCGCTTAGAAACAACCCTTGCCCTGCCCCAAATAACGTTAAAAATCCATTCCGGTACAGACTTGGTTTTACAGCTATTGCTCCGGAATCATCTTGATGAAGCCGTACTTTTTCGTCCGACTCTAGATGATTGGGTTCTCAATGATGGCAATATTTTGCCAATCGTTAGTCGTTTAGAGCCCACTTATGTTTATTTGTTTCCAGAGTATGAGTTGACCTGTCAGTTAACTGTTCCAATTCCTGAATATTTGCCGACAGGAACAAGCCTGACAACTTGGTTAAGATTTCCAGGTTGGCGAGAAGACGCCATCCCCATCCAAGTGGAAATCTTAGAAACCACAGAAAACAGCAACAGCACTCCCGTAATCCATCCCTTAATGGTCACCTTTCCGCCGCCGAGAGACAGCAAGGAAAACTACTTAGGAACGGCTGAACCAACCACAGCCGGAATCTTTGGTCTCATGTCGGGGTTAATCGATTTGGATAAAATTCCTGCCCGTTGGTTGATCGCAGAACTGCTAACACGGCTGTGCCAACATGGAACCAATTATGCCCAGACGCCCCAAGGGAATGAACTCCTTACCCAACTGAGTCGCACCCAGTTCTTTAAAAATGGCGTTTATGCCTTTTCCTCTGCCCAAGTTCCGGCTTGGATATCGAGTAGTTTATCCATGGCGAATACTCTCCTCGCCGCCCAAATTGGACAACGCCATCTGCTTTCGGTATGGGAAGAGTGGTTGTGGGATTTAGCCGAAACTGATATTGAAATCGGAGATGGGGGAGATAGGGAAGTTAACTCAGAATTGAATAAGGGCGGGTTTTGCTCAAACGTTACTATCAATAGCGACAAGAAAGTCCCTAAACCCGCCCCTACAAACCCGGTTCCATATCAGCGAAGTGAAGGGTCAATACTCAACACTCAAAACGCCGAAGAGTGGTTGGCGGGACTGATTTTGGGACTTGCCCAGGTGTCACCTAGAATAGAGGATAGTTTACGCGCGATCGCAACTCACGAATCAATACCTATTGTTGATCATACAATTGCCGCCCAAGCCAGCTACAGTTTAACCACAGGATTACCCGGACTTGATGCGCTTCCGGGGCGTTGGTTGGTTGTGGAACTACTCATCCTGCTGGCACAACAGGGTGATACCTATAGCCGCACTGAATCCGGTTGCCAATTACTCAATCAACTCAGCCGTACCCGTTTCTTCAAAAATGGCGTCCTCGCCTTTGCTTCAGCACAAGCCCCCCGTTGGCTGGTTATCAGTCAATCGGCGGCGGCGGCGTATCATTCCTCTGTCGGTGTGCAGATGGGGCAAGGTGGGTTACTTCATGTTGGGGAAAAATGGCTGTGGACATTAGTCTCGAATCCCTTAAACCTTAAGGGTATGGACAACCCTGTCTCCGTATCCAATGCGGCAACAAAAGCCTTCGTCACGGAACTGGGAATGGATGCCCAGCGCTGGTTTGTGGGTATTCTCTTTGGACTGATTCAGGTGTCCCCGAAGATGGCGAGATATGTAAAGGCGATCGCAAATCTTGCCCCACCCCCTCTCACTCCCACCCCTGTTTCCCCAGTCGTTTTCGACGATGTTCTCAATGAAGGAGGTTCTTTGGGACGATGAATGTCAACGAACAACTCCTGCTTAACCGTGTCGAAGCCCTACGCATTCCCCTTGAAGATCCTGGCTTACCCTTGGATTGGAAGGACTGGTATCACTTTATTTTGCTCGATCTAAAAACGGGAATCCGGCTACTCGTCAATGCTACCCTCATCGGCAAACCGGAACAGGGGCAGATGCAAGTCAGCTTTATTGTCAATTTGCCCTCTACCGAAATTCCAAAAGAACTTGAATCTGACACCTCAGTGGCAACCTTTGGCACAACGTTCAGCTTAGACTGGCAACCAGACATGGTATGTCGTCATCCCTTACGCCTGCAAGGGAGGGGGATTAATTTAGAAATCAATGGTATGAACTCATCAGTTCGAGTTCACGATGAGAGGGCGCAGCTTTCCCTCAACGTTCAAGGACAAGCTGAAGCCATGCCCCTATTAGTAACCGAGGATGCGCCATTCGGTAGCGGCTTTATTGGTTGGGGGTTAATTCCAGGATTAAAAGTTTCGGGAGACGTATCTGTTTGTGGGCGATCCTTTGCCATTGATCACGACTGGTTTTGCTATCACGATCGCAATTTTGGTCGGTTTTGCTGGGGTGAGGATATTGGTTGGGAATGGTTCGTCGCTTATGTTACAGACAAGAAAGGCAGATCCTTCACACTCGTGTTAGATAAACGCACGAATAAAAACCATTCTATTAGTGGCTTACCCTATATTTTTATCTATTCCGGCACTCGCTTGCGGAAGGTATTTTTGGGTTCCACGTTACAGATTGATTGGGATTGGTCTGCCACTGCCAGTTTACCGTTACGTCTACCCGGAATTATGGCGTCACTCTTTGGCGATCGCACGGTGAGTATGCCTCGACAGTTACAGGTACAAGCGGCAGATGATCAGGATCAATTGTCATTAACCATGGTATTTGACGCCACCAGTGAGTTAATTGTACCCGATAATCAAAGTCGCCAATATACCTTTATTGAAGAAGTGACGGGTGCGGTGGACGTGACTCTCGTACTGCAAGGGGAAACAATACAAGCAAGGGGGTTTGCCTATGGTGAATATGTTCATTAGTTTGTAGTAAGCGCTAAAGCGCTTCTGGCGTTTCTGGCACGCTTCGTGCCGACTACGAACATTCTTTGACGGTTGGATCAAGCCCTAATTAATTTAAATGACTTCTTCACCAGTAACGATAACAGTTCAATCAGCGGGTGGATTCATGGGTAACTCAGCCCGTGGTGAGAGAATGCCTCGGTTTTGGAACTGAGCTAGGAGTCAATTCAAAACTTATCCATTTGCTCTTGTTGAGTCTAAAGCAATATAAATTTTTATAAACTAGCTAGATTAAAAAGCGATCATGAGATATCATGATTTTTTTAGTATTTCTCGACATTGCATAACCCTGAAAAAAATAGTTTATACGGCTTGAGCTTCCATGGTGAAATTACTGATTGGTCAGAATTGGGGGGTGCACCTGGACCGATTCAACTAATTGATCGCCCGGACTATAGTGATACGCGGCAGGCGTTTCAACGGTACGATGTGTTTAAAGCGGCACCCTTTAGAACCGGAGCCAATACCACTCGGGTGGATCGAGATAGTACCGAAGCCGTAATTGAAGAACTGGGGAAAAACGCCGGCGGAATTGGGTATGCGATCGCGGATCAAGTTTTTGATCGTCAGGATGTGAAAATCATCCCCATGCATCAAGTCTTTCCCGATGATGAACGCTATCCTTTTTCCCAATCCCTGTCTTATGTCTATAAGGAACCGGCTACGCCTGCGGTAGAAGCCTTTATCGGCTATGCTTTAGATCCCTCCAATGAGCAGGCGGTTGATGAGGCTGTTGCCGAAACCACCCCAATCTCTCCAGCGTTTAGGGGGAGAAAAGCTGATGTTGCGTCTGTATGATGTCACCGATAGTCCCAACCCAGAACGGGATCAGCCCCCGATGCTACAACAGTTTGGATGTCAGGGGGAGCAAAACTATTTACTCTTATCCTTACCCGCAGAGAACCGGGATTATTTAGTGGAACTGGGTTACTTGACCCGCGAAGGCTACTGGTTACCGTTGACGCGATCGGAAACTGTGCGGGTGACGCCGATTTTGGGGACGGGCAATGTCCTGCCAGGAGGCATAGGTCATGGTGAAGGAACCTGGCTTTCCCATTCCCCTAGTTCCTCTCACAGTCGCCTATTCTTAGTGCCTTACAGTGGTAAGAATGCCTATGCTTACTGGGAATTGGTTCCGAATCAGATTCAAGCCTTAAAGCGCCAAGGAGGAGAAACGTTGCGGTTGCGTCTATATGATGTCTCCGACAGCTTAGATCCGGATCGCTATCGTTCCCACTGTGTCCAGGACTATGATTGTCAGGGTTAACTAACAGTCCGTAAATATCTAGACAATTGGTGACATAACTGGACATTTTATGTGATATAATCAGGCAATGTCTAGTTTACCCCCCCAAGAAGCATCTACTCGACTTTGTGTGATGGTCTTGCACTTTGCACCGATGCTCTCTCTATGGTAAAATACAATCTTATAGTATCGCTGGTGGTCATCGTATTATCGATATTGTTGACAGAATTTGTAAGATATCGGGTAACGAATATCTATGAATACGATAACTTATTGCAAAGGCTTGCCAACTCCTGCCGATGAACTTAACCCCATCGGTT
>NZ_JAVJZI010000276.1:0-4108 GCF_040223135.1 Coleofasciculus sp. G3-WIS-01 | reverse complement strand
GTTAGGGCGGGTTTTGCTGTTCATTTATCGGTGAGTTAGGGCGGGTTTTGCTGTTCATTTATCGGTGAGTTGGGGCGGGTTTTGCTGTTCATTTATCGGTGAGTTAGGGCGGGTTTTGCTGTTCATTTATCGGTGAGTTGGGGCGGGTTTTGCTGTTCATTTATCGGTGAGTTAGCTGAATTTAGTCCCTAAACCCGCCCCTACATTAGTCCCTAAACCCGCCCCTACATTAGTCCCTAAACCCGCCCCTACATTAGTCCCTAAACCCGCCCCTACATTAGGTTTTGCAATTTCTTTTTGACTTCCTTAAATTGAGTTGCCATTTGTTCTCGTTGCTCTGGGGAAAGATTCTTGCGAATAGAAGCAAACATAGTGCTTTCTTCTTGACGAGTGTGATCGCCAATCATGTCTTTCACCTGCTTGAGTTTGGACTTAAACTCGGAGGAAGTCGGATCTAGCTCTTTCATCTCATTCAGAGTCGTTTTTAACTCCTCATGTTCATCATAGAGTTCCTGAGTATCATCATTGCCATAAAATGAACGAACTTGAGGATAGACCGTTTCTTTTTCTGCTTCGGCGTGAACAATTACATCCTTGTAGAGCTGTCCAAAAAACTCCTGGATGCGCTGCGGATTGTTGGTTCCCTTAATTTCACTAATTAAGGTTTTCGCTTTTTGGTGATCCATGAAAATGATATCCATGATATCCATATCAGACCTGTCAGAAGCCTGAGTCACAGCACTACCAATCACACCCGTCATCGCAGCTACTGCATCCTGAACTCGTCCCCAAAGCCCTTGATCAGGTTCTTCACCCGTTAACTCTTGAGTGCCTAAATATTCCAACATTCCCTTAAGTCTTTCCTGATGAGCCCGGTTTTCAAAGTTAACCGAATTTAGGGGGGAAAGTGCTTCCTCGACATCCGCACCAGCGATTTGAGCTGCCTTATGAACCACAAGTCCGGACATGACTTGTCCATGTTTCAGGAGTTCATGCTGAGCCAGTTTCTCATAAAGGCTGAGTTCAGAGCTTTTCATCATCTCCTGAGCCTGTTCAATCATTTTTTGAACTTTCTCTTTTGGCTCAGATTGAATTCCATATTGAGTGATGGTTGTTTCCAGAACTTCCAGGTTGTTCTGGTCATCCTCCAACATGTCTTCTAAGCGACCAAAAATCTCGTTGTTTTTGCATTCCTTTATAAATTGCTGTTCATTAGCAATAATTAAATTTTGAATTGCCCGCATATCGGCAAGTTTTTCAGCAATGGCAGAGCGCTTAGCATCAGTAAGGGTAGCAACCATTTTCTTGTGTTCTCCTATTTACGAGTTGTTTATTAAGTGAGTCGCTTGATTTTAAGGATTCACTCGCTATTCAGATTAATTGGCTTATTTCAGAGTAGCTCTATGGCTAATAATGATTAATCTATCTGAGGGTAGACTGTTGGCTAATTCAAGGGTCAATTGTTTAGCAGAATGTTGGAGGAGGATAATCCGTCAATTTAGGTAAAGTACCTCTATCGGCATAGGTCAAATTACTAGAGAAAAGCTAGGTGGAAGAGATAGGCTGAAACGTTATTTATTGGAGTTAAGCTCTTTTTTGGGAAACCACCACAGCTTGATGAAGCATAGCCGCAAGTTCAGCACGGGTAGCCGGTTTATTTGGATTGAGCAAATCGCCTTGAGGATAGCCAGTGACTAAACCTGCTTTTACCGCCGCTGCGACGTTGGCGATCGCATAGTTGGGTATTTGATCGCTATCTTGGTACTGTTGTAAGGTTTTAGTGGGTTCGGATGGGGGTTTAAGGTTCAGGGCTTTAGCCAAAACCACTAATGCTTCTGCACGGGTAATCGGTTGGTTGGGACGAAATTTATCATCCGGATATCCAATGATTATTCCCGCTTTAGCCACCTCCTCAATCGCCTCAGCGCCCCAGTAATTGGGGGGTAAATCTTTAAACGCGATCGCACGCCGCTTTGGTTTTGGCTCAAATCCCTGCTGTAGCATAGCGGCTAACTCTCCCCGGGTGGCAAATCGCTGCGGTTTAAATTCACCTTGGGGAAAGCCCACCACAATATCTCGCTGCGCCAACGCTGCGATTGCAACATGCGCCCAAAATTCATCGGGTACATCAGAAAATTCCACCGAGGGAGTAGGTGTTGGGGTTACGGTTGGCGTTACAGTTGGGGATGGAGTTTTCTCCGGCGCTCCAGGTGCTGGAGCAGCTTGCATTCTCCCTTGCACCCCTGCAACCCGACTCCCCTGCACCTCAGCTTCCCGACGAGGTGTTGTCTCAGAAGTGGATAATTCAGGAGTCGTCGGTGTGGGTTTAGTCGGCTCTGGAGATTCCGGTGTTGAGTCAGGTTGAGGTGAGGGCGGGGAAAACCCTAACTCTTGCAGAATCTGATCTTTATGTTCTCTATCTATCGCCCAATAGAAAATACCGCCAATTGTTGTCAATGTCACAATAATCGCAATCCACTCATCTAAATTAAGAGGAGATGGGGGTTCTGGCGCAGAGGGAGGGGACATAGCGATCGCGTAACATAGGAACATATAAACTCTTACAGAAGATTAGCGATCGCGTCTGGATAATTCACAAGGGAAATCCTGGAACTTTACCCTGAGACAGGTGATAGACACTATGTCTAAGTCTTAACCTGATAGTAGTTGTGAATATTGGAACCTGATATGAAAGATATTTCTGACAAAACGATTAAATTGGCACAGAAACATGGCAAGCAGCTTGAGCTGCTGACCCTCTGGATTTAATACTACTTAGCTTATAGATAATTAGGAATCCATCTCCCAGCTCACTTTCGTAGGTGGGGGTTAAGGCGAGGCAACGCCCCATAGCCAATAAAGTGTTAGAATATCGAAATCTTGAGCGGTACGGTAAAGGAAGGAAAAATTCCGATGGGGGAGCATTCATGATAGCTGTATTTCCTATACCACTAACCTATGACCACCACTAAAGAAAAATTGCTCATCGCGATCGAATCTACCCCAGAACCCATTCTGGAGCAAATTCTCGACTATCTGGAATACCTCAAAACCCGACCTACCCGCCCTACCACTCGCTCTAGAACCGTTCCAATTTCGGATGGGGAACCCCTAAAGCGCGGCTCTAAAGCCAAAGACTTACTAAAATTCGCTGGGACTTGGCAGGGCGAAGACTTCGAGGAATGTCTTCAACTTGTTTACGACACTCGCTCCCCAGGCGAATTCTGATGTATTTGCTCGACACCAACCACTGTAGCCGCATCATCTTTGGTGAACAAGCCCTCATTCAACAGCTACAAGTTCACAGCGATGCAGGTGTTGCCACCAGTATCATCGTCTGTGGGGAACTCTTCTACATGGCAAGACTCTTGGGTTTGAATGATTTTCATCCGGCTCAATCAAATAATCCTCACTGTTTGGCTCTATTGAACATTCTGGAACCACTGTGTCACCCCATCTGCGATCGCACGGGCTAATCTCTTTTGTTGCGGGTTTGTAATCTATTCAAATTTTAATCTAAAATAGGGCTTACAGATGGAGGGAGATGATACCTGATGACGACGGTTGCAACTCAGCCTAAAATTACCTGGGAGAAGCTACCCGATGATTTTCCCTTACCCGATGATCCTGTGGATAATATTGATCAGCCGACATTAGCCGCCGCACTTAGCGACAGTTTAGAACAAACCGGGCGATTGCAAGACAATACATTAGTCGCTACGAATTACGGTGTCTGCGCCCGGTTAGAGGGTAAGTTTGTGGTTAAAGCTCCCGATTGGATGTATGTACCTCGGATTGAGGTATCCCTAGGAAACGTGCGTCGCAGTTATACGCCACACCTGCAAGGGGATATTCCAGGAATTGTAATTGAATTTCTTTCCGATACAGAAGGAAATGAATATTCGAGCAAGCCAACTTATCCTCCAGGGAAATGGTATTTTTATGAGCAAGTGTTGCGAGTCCCCCAGTATTGTAAAGTTTCAATAAGAATATAGCCAGATGTAGTCATGTTGGGTAATATATAGACATGAAACTCTCAGACTATGCCAAAAAAGCAGGAATCAGTTATCGAACTGCCTGGAGGTGGTGGAAACAAGGAAACTTGACG
>NZ_JAVJZI010000115.1:0-2622 GCF_040223135.1 Coleofasciculus sp. G3-WIS-01 | reverse complement strand
TCGGCTTTTTGCATCCATTGAAGAGTTAGAATCTTTGTTGCATCAACTTTTAAATGAAGACAAGCTAGTTATTAATTGGGGGCGTAAACTGAAAAATAAGGGTAATGCTCTTATCACAGTTTAAATGCATAACAGCTTAGTTCAGACAATAATCCTGAACTTTGTTGGGTTTCCTGCGTCAACCCAACCTACTGCCGTCACCCACCTAAAATGGTGGATTAAAATTGTAGGCGCTTTTCACCCCAGCTTGCACCGCCACCCCCGCTAAACCCAGCGCCGCCCTGTCATCCCCCACCGCCGTTTGACAAGCCGTGAGTGCCAGCAGTTCTACCGCCTCAGAACCCACATTAATGCGGCGCATGGTTGCCTCTAAATCGGTAATCGTCAGCTTGCCATTGTCTCCCGTCACCAGAAATGTATCCTCTGGCTCTGTACCAAACTCCCCGTGGGTGGCAATATGAATAATCGGGTAAAGGGTTTGGCTGAGTTCCTGTTGCAAGCGATCGCGTGTAAACTCTTCATCAAGGAGTCCCTTACTCCCCGGCATTCGAGCCTCAACTTGACTGACTTCTTTACCAACGTTACTCAACGCGGGAAACCTGCGACCGTCCACAACCACCTCCTTGGTTAATCCTATTATCAGCGCCCGTAGCTGTTTACGGTCGAGTGCTTTCTTTTCAGTTAGAGTCAGACTGGGAGTCGTGGCAATGGCATACTTTTGCACCAAAAATTTCTCCCCGTCATGAAGTGCCGCCATGGGAATGCTACGCAAGATACCATCTTGGATAAATACCAGCGTTTTGACCTGGGCTTGTTCTAAGTCAGAGGCGAAGGGACGAATCAGCCAATCATACAGCTTTTGGGCTTGGGTAGGGTCATAAACGAAATCCATAAATCTCTCCAATTCCCGGCGAAATTCATTGATTTCGTCAATAAGCGCCTGACTATCGATATCTATCCACGCTGACCGTTTTTCGCCGTTGGGGAGACTGACGAGAATAGCAGTACGGTCTTTCAGAATAATCGTACTAAAAACAGCCGTTGCGGGACTAAAATCGGCTGAGTCATTTAAATTAAGGGCGGCTATCACGCAATCATTGCCAAAATAATTTTGCAGTTCTGCCAACTTCAGAGAATCAATTGTTCTAAGGGCAGCACTGAGTTCCTTGGTACGTTCCATGGGTTCAACAGAAGGCAAAGACGCTTGTTCGAGGCGTAACTGTGCCAACTCCCGATAAATGGGATTAATCGCATCTCGAAAGTCAAGTTGCACGTCGCGATTGGCGGTGAGAATATCGCTGCGGATAGTTTCTAGAGTAGTAACAGCTTGTTCGTAAGCCATTACAGCTTCAGACGCTTTCCCCTGTGCCTTAAAGATGCGTCCCGCCTGCCACTGCCATAAATACAGACTATCTTTGGCAAGTAAATCCTGGTTCGCCCTCAATTGAGCCTGTTGGGTTAAGTTGAGGGCTTGGGGGTAGTCCTGGCGGCATTCATAAAGTTGTCCCAGCTTACCCAGCGCAAAGGATTGGGCGCGAGAATCGTTGAGGCGTTGGGCAATGGAGACAGCTTGCTGTAGGAGTTCAAGTTCAATTGTGCTAATTTAGAGTGAATCTTCTTAAAGTCCCTGATGTGCTGGTCACTGAGAAAAGCCGTAAGCGGTTCCCAGCCATTTTCGCTCGGGTAAGATTTTATGGGCGGGAATTAGTAAAGCGTTGGGGTCTTGGCTAGCCAGGAGTTCGGGGTAAAACCGCCAAAACCAGCAAAGGGATTGAGAAACTTGCAGAAAGCGTTTACCAATTTCTGGGCAGGTCGTGCTAAATATCCCAACTTCTTGAAGTTGCGTAACGGCGGCAGTGCTGAGTTTACCCGTTCTGCTTTTAAGTGGAAAGATAAGCAATTATGGTTAGCGAAATGCCACGAACCCTTGCCAATCCGCTGGAGTCGAACCCTTCCCGAAAACTGTGAACCTTCTACGGTTACAGTAAAGCTGGATGCTTCTGGACGATGGTTCGTTGCTCGAATCCATGCTCAAATTGCCGACGCCCGCAAAGACTTTTTTCACAAGCTAACGACTCGACTGGTACGTGAAAATCAAACGATTGTTGTCGAAGATTTAGCAGTGAAGAATATGATAAAAAACCATAAGTTGGCTCAAGCAATTGCTGACGCAAGCTGGAGTGAACTGGTTCGTCAATTAGAGTATAAGTGCCAGTGGTACGGTCGAATACTGGTTAAGATTGACCGATGGTTTCCCAGCTCTAAGCGCTGTGGACATTGTGGTCACGTTGTTGATAAATTGCCGCTTGATGTTAGGGAGTGGGATTGCCCGGAATGTGGAACTCACCACGACCGAGACATTAATGCCGCAAACAATATTCTAGCCGCAGGGCTTGCGGTGATAGTCTGTGGAGCGAACATAAGACCCGATGGACATAAGTCCAAAGGGCAGTTGCGAAAAACCCCTCTCGCTAGTCAAAGGGGTTAACTAACAGTCCGTAAATATCTAGACAATTAGTGACATAACTGGACATTTTATGTGATATAATCAGGCAATGTCTAGTTTACCCCCCCCAAGAAGCAGCTACTCGACTTTGTGTGATGGTCTTGCACTTTGCACCG
>NZ_JAVJZI010000266.1:0-16067 GCF_040223135.1 Coleofasciculus sp. G3-WIS-01 | reverse complement strand
AGAAAGGGCTTATTCATCAATTGCTCGATTCTACAACAATTGCAAAAAGCAGATTCCTGGCAAAAAAGGCTATCCACAGTTTAAGAAAAACTGCCGTTCAGTTGAATACAAAACTAGCGGCTGGAAACTTTCTGAGACTCGAAAACAAATAACCTTCACGGATAAAAAAGGAATTGGTAAGCTCAAGCTCAAAGGAACGTGGGACTTAAACTTCTATCAACTCACTCAGATAAAGCGGGTGCGGCTAGTCCGTCGCGCTGATGGCTACTACGTTCAATTCTTGGTCAATGCCGAGAACAAAGTAGAGAGTCAGCCGACAGGGAAAGCTATTGGTTTGGATGTAGGACTCAAAGAGTTCTATACCGATAGTAACGGCTATCAATAACCTAATCCCCGATTTTACCGAGAAGGTGAGAAGCGTCTAAGATTCCTTCAAAGACGAGTTTCACGCAAAAAGAAAGGCTCTACCAACAGAAGGAAAGCTATTAATCGATTAGGGCGATTTCACCTCAATATAAGTAGGCAACGTGAAGAACATGCCAAGAGAGTGGCACGTTGCGTAATCCAATCTAACGATTTGGTTGCCTATGAAGATTTGAGGATTAAAAACTTGGTCAAGAATCATTGTTTAGCCAAATCAATTAATGATGCAGGTTGGTATCAGTTCAGAAAATGGTTGGAATATTTTGGGGTAAAGAAAGGCAAAATAACCATTGCGGTTAATCCTGCCTATACTTCCCAGCAATGCTCTAACTGCGGCACAACACTCAAGAAGTCTCTATCCACCAGGACTCATGTTTGTCGATGTGGATGTGTTTTAGACCGCGACTGGAATGCTGCTATCAATATTCTGAAGTTAGGATGGTGTACGGCGGGTCACGTCGGAACAGTGATGTTAAATCCGAACGCTTTGGGAGATTCGACCTCTACTTTGATTGGAGAAATCCTGTCAAGGCAAGCTGAGTCGTTGAACAAAGAATCCCCGCACTTATAGGGCGGGGAGTGTCAAGCTGTTAATGTGAACCCTCGACTTATGACTCTACCGCCAGAACTGATCAGCCTGGCAAGCTACATGGCTGGTGAATTTGACAACCAACAACAGGCGTTGGCTGAACCCGTCTGGTATGTTCATTTACACCTCTGGCAACGCCCTATCCCCTTGTTTAGCGAAGACAGCCTCACCCTCTTTGCCGAACAAGCACCGATTACTAACCTCAACCGCCCCTACCGTCAACGGATTTTCCGGCTGTATCAAAGCGACCAACCCTCCACTGGGTTACAGGTACAGTATTATCAGATAAAAAAGCCAGAAACCGTTCGCGGTGCAGGTTGCCATCCCGAATTGTTGCAGCAGCTTACCCCCGAAGATATTACCCTTTTACCCGATTGCCGTCTGAACGTGCAGATGCACCAAATTAGTTTAAATAATTACGAATTTAGTACCACTTCAGCCAGTGATCACCCTTGTTGCTTTACTTATCAGGGCAATAATTACCAAATCTCCCTAGGCTTTGAAGCAACAGCCGATGAATTTCGTAGCTACGATAAAGGCATCGATCCCAGTACCGGAAAAGCCACCTGGGGAGCCTTGCTTGGCCCATTTCGATTCACAAAACGTCAAGACTTCACGGCTGAACTGCCAATTTAATGAACATGAATCCCTTTCTTCAGGTTGCCATACTCCGGGGTACACCTTCCAAAGCTTCTTGCTCCGTTTCAAAAATTTCAAACACGGAGTCCATCATCGTGACTTCAAACACCAGTTTGGCTTCGGGATGGACATTACAGATGCGAAAGCTACCTTTTACCTTATCGGCATCTCGCATACCAGCGACTAGAGAGGTTAAACCAGAACTGTCAATAAAGTTAACCTGACTGAGATTAACCACCACATGGCGGCTGAGTTTGGAAATACATTCTTGTAATTTCAGGCGAAATTGCCAAGCTGTGGTGATGTCGAGACGTCCAATTGGCGCCAAAACAATAACCGTTGTACCATCTTTGGTTGTGTGTGTTTTTTGATCAATATGAATCATCGTTTACCTCGCGTGAGACTCCGACTTCAGCGAAGTAAGTCGGAGAGTGTCGTTTGTTCGACAATCCCTGACTTCAACAAAGTAAGTCAGGGTTGTTGAAAAGACCTCCTTGAGCAGCAGTAGCTCCCCTTGACATCACAAGAGGAGCCATAAAGGGTTTGGGTATCAATTCCGTTACTTAGGTGTTGGGCGAATTGTTGAAACAACAAGTAACTTAATTTGGCAACCTATGCTACTTATCCCGTAGTTTAACGCAGATGGTTAGATTAGGTCGAAGGAGTCCAGTTTACCCAATCTTGAGGTTTGAGAAAGATTTCATAAAGTTCAGCCTCTGGTGTATTCGGTTCGGGTTGGTAGCCATATTCCCAACGTACCAAGGGAGGGAGAGACATGAGAATCGATTCGGTGCGTCCGTTCGTTTGCAAGCCAAAGATCGTTCCCCGGTCATAAACTAGGTTAAACTCAACATACCGCCCCCGACGATAAAGCTGGAAGTTGCGTTCGCTTTCGCCATAGTCCATACCCCGCCGCCGCTCGACAATTGGCACATAAGCAGGCAAAAACGCCTTACCGCACTCCTGCACCCAGGCAAACAGTTGTTCCCAGGTTCGGGATGGTAACGCCCCCAGTTCCTTGCTGTAGATGGCTGCTGCTTTTTCTGGGTGGGGACCTTTATACAATTCCCCGCTTCCGTCTTGATAATCAAAAAACAGTCCGCCAACGCCTCGTGTTTCTTGACGGTGTTTGAGATAAAAATATTCATCACACCAGCGCTTGAATACGGGATAGTACTCTGAGTGATGCTGATCACAGGCTGTTTTTAGCGTTTGATGGAAATGAGCCGCATCTTCAGCAAAGGGGTAGTATGGCGTTAAATCTGCTCCTCCACCAAACCACCAAACCGGTCCGGCTTCAAAGTAACGATAATTTAAGTGAACCGTGGGGATATAGGGATTGCGTGGATGCAGAACCATGGATGTACCCGTGGCATAAAATCCATGACCTGCGGCTTCTGGACGTTGGGTTAAAATCGAGGGCGGAAGCTGAGTCCCCCACACTTCAGAAAAATTAACACCCCCCTGTTCAAAGACAGCGCCATCCCGGATGACACGAGAACGACCCCCGCCTCCTTCTTCTCGCTGCCAAGAATCTTCCTGGAACTGACCCGCACCATCAAGTTCTGCCAAGGATTCACAAATAGTGTCTTGAAGCTGCTGCATGAACTGCTTCACTCTATCCCTAGAGTCAGTGGCAGGTAACGAAGGATTCGGATTTGTTGTCGGTATCTGAGTTGCGGTCATAATTTCAATAGTAGTAATACAGTATTACCCAAACCTGAAGGCTATTTTAAGGGTTCCAGCGTTTATTTTACAGGTTTGTGCTGTCAACTATCCAAACTAATTGCTAGACAATAGAGTGAAGGCTTGATTGTGCTGTCTACCGCAACTGTGCTAACCGGGAAAGACGTCATTGGTTTGATCGCTCATCAGAACCGTGGCTTGCCGAACTATGATAAACATTGCTGAAGCGTCGCGATAGGAGGCGTGTTGTGATCCTAAATTTTTCTTTTAAGTTAATCGCTGGTCAAGATGGTCTTTGGTGCAAGTTTTCCCTCTTTCGGACTTATCGCGCCCTCAGTCAGGCTCCAGTGGACGTTCTTTGGCAAAAATTAATCAATTTGGCAGATGTCTCCTGGAATCCTCTGCTCTGTAGCACTAATGCGCCCAGAGGATTAATCCCTAAGCCCGGTTTAATTTACCAGGTGGTGACGCGCTTAATGCCTATTCCTGTGGAAGTTTTTGTCGAACGGGTATTGCCCGGTGAATTAATCAGCGTCCGGATGTTAGCCATTCCGGGGGTAGAAAATCGAGTGACTTATCGGGTGGAGTCAGGCTTGTGTGGGACTTACGTATCCTTTTCGGTGACAATGCGGGGATGGCTATCCCCCTTGCTGTGGTGGTTTATTCGCCCCTATGCTGCCCGTGTCGCTGCTGAATTGGCTCAAGCGGCAGAACAGGGAGCGGTTCTTTGAGCAAATTTTGAGTTTTGAGTGAGGAAATTCTTTGACAGGGTGAGGAATGAGTAATCAGCCGTAACCTATTAAGATATTAAGGTTAATGAAGATGTTTGTCCCGGCACATTGTCACCCTAGGAACTTGTCCTGATTATGGTTGATATCCATTCAGTCTTAGACGTACTACGCCCTGTGCAAGACCCTGAACTCCAAAAGAGTTTGGTGGAATTGAATATGATCCGCAATGTTAAAATCGACGGCGGGACGGTTAGCTTTACACTCGTGTTAACCACACCCGCCTGTCCATTGCGGGAGTTTATTGTGGAGGATTGCCAAAAGGCGGTGAAGCAGCTTCCGGATGTGGAAGAGGTTGTGGTAGATGTGACAGCCGAGACACCGCAGCAGAAATCTTTACCCGATCGCCAAGGAATTGATGGTGTCAAAAATCTGGTCGCTATTTCCAGTGGTAAGGGCGGTGTGGGCAAAAGTACTGTGGCTGTGAATGTAGCCGTTGCCCTTGCCCAGACAGGAGCCAAGGTGGGTTTGATTGATGCTGATATTTATGGACCCAATACCGCTGCGATGCTAGGATTAGCGGATGCCAAGGTTATGGTTCAACAGGGTCCTCAGGGAGAGGTACTCGAACCCGCTTTTAATCACGGGGTTAAATTGGTATCGATGGCATTTCTGATTGACCCCGATCAGCCAGTAATTTGGCGCGGACCGATGTTAAATGGTATCATTCGCCAGTTTCTGTACCAGGTGAATTGGGGAGAATTAGATTATCTGATTGTGGACATGCCACCGGGAACTGGGGATGCTCAGTTGACCTTAGCCCAAGCGGTACCTATGGCTGGGGCAGTGATTGTGACAACGCCGCAAAATGTTGCTCTGTTGGACTCCCGTCGCGGTTTGAAGATGTTCCAGCAATTGGGCGTTCCGGTATTGGGCATTGTCGAGAACATGAGTTATTTTATTCCACCCGATCTGCCTGATCGCCAATATGATCTGTTTGGCTCAGGTGGCGGCGAAAAAACTTCTCAGGAATTAGGGATACCCTTGCTGGGATGTATTCCCCTAGAAATTACCCTGCGACAAGGCGGCGATCGCGGCTTACCTATTGTCGTGGCTGAACCGGAGTCCCCATCAGCCCAAGCGCTAATCGCGATCGCTAAAAGTATTGCGGCGAAAGTATCTGTTGCTGCCCTTAGCCACCGTTGATAGTTGGTTGAATTCCCAGTAGAAAAAGTAGGAGTACAAGGGAAAGCCTTCTTCCCTATTCAGCAATCTATTCTCCCCTATTTTCAGATAGCCTAGGATTTGATCAGGGATTATCCAAAATCTTTTTGAGAAATTCCTGACCCTTACATCTGAAGAGCGCTAATTGCTCTAAACCTCAATCGCATTCCCCAACGATTATGTTCCAAAAGTCATTGAACCGTACCCAAATGCGCTGGCTTATGTTCCTCAGCCGATGGCAGGAATTAGACTGGCAGCTATTATTTGTCAGCATTGCTCTCACCTTCCTAGGTGGGGTGATGATTCGCAGTGCCGAATTTAATGAAGGGCTAACCGATTGGTGGTGGCACTGGATCATTGGGGGTATTGGCTTAAGTTTATGTCTACTCATCGCGCGATCGCGTTACGAAATCTTACTCCAATGGCATTGGATGGTTTATGCGATGACGAATATCTCGTTGTTTGCGGTGATGATTATGGGGACGACGGCAAATGGCGCACAACGGTGGCTGAATATCCTCGGCTTTCACGTTCAACCGTCGGAATTTGCCAAACTGGGTTTGATTATCACCCTGGCTGCGATTATCCACTGGCAACCGGCTTCAACATTAAATGCAGTCTTTCGAGTCTTAGCCATTGCGGCGGTTCCTTGGCTATTTGTATTTTTAGAGCCAAACTTGGGAACATCATTAGTATTTGGTGCGATTACGATGGGGATGCTCTATTGGGGAAATGCTAATCCGGGATGGCTAATCCTACTCGTGTCTCCCATTGTCTCCGCGATCATGTTTAATGTGTTTTTGCCCGGGTGGTTTGTTTGGGTAGCTGCAATGGCATTGATTGGTTGGCGTACCTTACCGTGGCCCCTATTTGGTGGGATTGGGGCATTGGTTGGCAACGCGATTTCGGGGGGATTGGGAAACTTATTGTGGGGGTTGCTCCAAGACTATCAAAAAAACCGACTGATTCTTTTCCTAGATCCGGATAAAGATCCCTTAGGCGGAGGATATCACTTGATTCAGTCTCGAATTGCAATTGGCGCAGGTCAACTCACAGGGCGAGGACTGTATCAGGGGACACAAACCCAACTCCAGTTTATTCCTGAACAGCATACGGACTTTATCTTTTCTGCCATTGGTGAAGAACTCGGGTTTATCGGCTGTTTGTGCGTTCTATTTACCTTTTGGCTGTTGTGTTTACGATTAGTGATTATCGCCCAAAATGCCAAGGATAACTTTGGTTCACTCTTGGCGATTGGTGTGCTATCGATGATTGTGTTTCAAACTGTCGTGAACATCGGCATGAATATTGGTTTAGCCCCCATTACCGGGATTCCCCTGCCATTGTTAAGTTATGGGCGATCGGCATTATTGGCAAACTTTTTAGGAATTGGATTAGTGGAATCGGTTGCCAATCACCGACACCGATTGAAGTTTTAGCCATTTGTCATTTTCATTTGTGATCTACCAATAGTCTGTAACAAAAGACGAACCGCACTGACTAATATCAATGGTAAGAAATTAGCTTAATTATAAACCAGCAATTTATAGTAAGCTAAGAGAAGAGATTTATGGGTGAAAACAGATGATTCTTCCTGGCTCAATTGTTCGCGTCATTAACGGTGAGGACACTTACTACAAATTTGAAGGGATAGTCCAGCGCATCGGTGATGGAAAAGCGGGTGTGCTGTTTGAAGGTGGAAACTGGGATAAAATTGTCACGTTCAATTTATCGGAACTCGAAGAGGTGAATCCTCAAGGCAAAAAATAAAAACAAACTGTAACCGTTGACCTGTTATAGCGAATGAAAATGAACCGGGAACAAAGATAGATGCTTTTTGAATACAGAAAAAGGTGGTTTGATTTCTCTTCTGTTCCCGCTTTCATCTTACTGTCTGTTCACATTTCATTGAGCCGCCCCATATCAGAAAATAACAAAAAATGACCAATGGAGCAGCAGATTTTGTCAAGGGTGACAAATGACGAAAGACAAAGGACAAAAGACAAAGGACTAAAAGATGCGTCTTCCTTTACCCCAGTTTACGGCTGGAGAACGCCCTGATAATCACATTGCCGAAGTCATTGAAACGGCAACCACAGAATTTCTGGCACAATGTTTAGAGCCAGAGGATTTGAGCTTTCCGGTAATGCCACCCTTTGGAAGTTGGGTCAAATCCGTTGATGAAGAATCTGGCAATCAGGTTATGGCGGTAGTTTACCACGCTACAACTAGCCCGATTGATTCAGTTCACCGGGCTGTCGCGTTGGGATTGTCACTGGCAGAATTGCGGGAGCAACAGCCGCAAATTTTTGCCATGCTTAAAACTGAGTTTCGTGCGGCGATTGTTGGGTTTATACCGCCCAGAGAGGGAAACAATGGTGACCAACCCCCTAGGGGACGGGCTTATCAATATCTGCCTCCCCGTCCGCCGCAAATTCATCAGGCTGTCTATCAATGCCAGCCCGATGAGATCATTTACTTTAGCGAAAAGTTGGATTTTCTGCGTACACTCCTATTAGTAAATGGAGCGCCAGTGGAAGCCCTAACGGCTGCGGCGATCCGAGATATCTATCAAATTCGCAAGGGCGATCGCGACTGGTTAGTTCAAGCAGGGCGAACCCTCAGTGTTTTACTCAAAGATGATTATGACCGTTTGCGGTACATTTTGAGTCAACTGCACTGGTGAGTTTAGGTGCTCTATTAAATTACCCAAGGTAAGGCAACAAGAAGGAACAGGATTTTCTCCACATCCTAAAGCCAGTCTGCTTTTTAGCTTTCTTCTCCCCTTGAGGGCATACAGTGTAGCAATTTGTCCAAGGGGAACTTCAGTTCATAAGTTTTTCCAGTTAGCTGTTTCTGATCTCGGCAGCGAGTAAGGTGTTGTCGGCAAAACATCAAGGCTGCTAGAAGAGTAGTAAGCAATGGCTAAGAAAGGTAAGGTCAGAGTCAAAAACGCCATTACCGTACCGATAATCTCAGCCCATCTATGAGGATAGGGGTCAGAAGAGTTGGCTGACGAGCCACTTGATTCCATAAATGAAGTTTTAATCAGAACTTGAGTCAATTGAAATTTTATCTGAGACCGGGTCAAATTCAAGACCCTACATCCTATATTCTAACAATTTTTTGGTTCAAGGATTGTTTTTCTGTAAACAATTTCAATGAAATCTTACACTTTATTAATAAGGACATCGGTTTTGCCAAATCAACTGACCTTAGATAGATTGACGCGAGTTCTAGAATACCAGTCAGTTTCATCAAATCATCTACTGAAATCCTCTACATGAGGTAACATTCGCTACCTATACTTCCCTGTTATTACTTATGAATAAGGGCGAATTTTGCCCTTCATTTATCGGTAAGTAAGCCAACTTCTACCTAAAGGGAATCCCTACAATTGACCCTTCATGACCTTCGAGGGCACTGTACATAACCACGACCTGCTATTACTGAACTGACGCTCTAGTACCTAATTGCAGACAGAAAATACAAAAAACCGCCTCTAACACTAGGCGGTGGAATTAAGCAATCGGAGGGTAGTATCAGCATACGTTCCCTCCTTGGGTAGAGGTTGTAACAATGTTTACCAAATAATTCCTTCTTTGAGTTTTGAATGTTAGATTTTGCTCACTAACAATCCAAAAATGATTATACTACCGCTGAGCATAAACACTTATTGGCTCTTTGATCCACCGGATGTAAAAATGCTTAAATGTGGAGCGCATTAGGCGGGGCATACCAAAATCAATGGGCATTAACCGATCCGGTAGCTTCCAGTCGAGTACCTTTAAATCGGCGGGATGCAGGTGGGGAAATTCCAGGGTATCCAGATTTGGACTTAATCCTAATTTCATCGCGGCGGCTACAGTCGGTACTTGCAGGGGTTCGACATTGAGTAAGTTGACTACCGCCTGATCCAAAGCAAATACATCAGCCGAGGCGGCTAGCATATCCAAGCGTCGGGGTTCACCACCACTCGGTCCATTACCTTGATGACCTACAATCCCATCCAGAATCGTCAAGTTGGGATTAATTGCCCGCGCCGTTTCCACTAACATTTCGCCAAACCGTAAGGCATCCTTACCTGCTTCTGCATGCCACCAGGCTTTCATTTTACCAGGGACGCAGCCAAATAGGTTTTTAACCCCCAGAGTCAGGGTTAACTGGGTGTGAGATTTAAGCTTGGGTAAATTAATCACCACATCAGCATCCATTGCTTCTTTGCACAGGCGCAGGTGATTAAAGGTATGACTAACCGTTTGATAACGCTGACCATGGAATTCGACGATGGGGATATTCAGTTCATCCATCATCGGCAAATAGCCATTTGCCAGCGCCACTCCTTTAGCTGTACCAAAGGCGGGACTATCACCGAGAAAAGGTTGACCCCCAGCTTCCTTGACTAACTCGGCGACAGCGTAGACAAGTTCGGGGCGAGTAATACATTCCTTACCCGGACGTCCAGCAGTGAGAAGATTTGGCTTAAGGAGAACGCGATCGCCCACTTTGACAAATGCCCTAATCCCGCCCAATGCTTCCAGCAAGGTTTCTACGGCGGTTCTCAATGGCTGTCGGTTATAGGAATCTGCCCGAATTAAACTAACGCTAGACATAAGTGTCATGAAATAGCTTTAGTTTATCTTAGACTTTAGCACCACGGGACAGAGCCGTGACTCGTTGACAATCCGATAAGACACCCTCCCCTTGGAGTTGAGGAATCTGCGGTGTCACTTCCACTTTGACAATTTGACTCGTCAGGATGATCACGGTTTGATCGAACAGATGTAGGGTTAACCAAGGTTGACTAAGAAAATCAGCAAGTTGTTCGCTAAAAGCTTCTGGCGTCACGGGAATATCAAAGGATTCGGTTTCGCCATTGATGTAATGAAAGGTGAGTTGAGTAAAACTATCTTGACTTTCCATGGTTTGTCCTTTGTCCTTTGTCATTGGTTCGGGAACAAAGCACTCATTTTATCAAGATCGAGTACCTTGGCTAAGTCCTCAGCACTCATCAAGCCTTTGTCGAGGACAATTTGTCGCAGGGATTTGCCTGTTTCCAGAGATTCCTTGGCGATAGCCGCCGCGTTAAGATAGCCGATGTGGGGATTGAGGGCGGTAACTAAAGCCAGACTCCCTTCAGCATAGTCCAAACAGCGATCGCGTCTGGCTGTAATTCCGGCTAGACACTTTTGAGTTAGGGCAGATAGGGTATTGCCTAAAATTTCAATACTGTGAATTAGGTTATAGGCAATCAGCGGCATCATCACATTCAACTCCAATTGACCTGCTTGAGCAGCTAAGGCGATCGCACTATCATAGCCCATCACCTGAAAGCATACCATAGAGGTCATTTCCGCCATAACTGGGTTGTATTTTCCCGGCATAATCGATGATCCCGGTTGCACGGGGGGAAGTTGAATTTCCTTGAATCCGGTTTTCGGACCCGAATCCATTAACCGCAAGTCATGGGAAATTTTGACTAAATCCTGTGCCAAATTCCGTAAACTGCCAGATACATTAACAAACGGTGCCATACTCTGCATCGCCGCCATGAGATGGGGGGCAGATTTGAGGGGTTGATCAATGAGTTGGGCAAGAATTTGGGCAACCTGATGGCGATAGTCGGGATGGGTGTTTAATCCCGTTCCCGCCGCACTTCCGCCTAATCCCAGTACCATTAAATCTTCTGATGCTTGTTCAATCCGATTGGTATGATCCGTGAGAATTTGCGCCCACGCCCGAAATTCTTCTCCCAGGCGCACCGGTACAGCGTCTTGCAGATGGGTTCTGCCGGATTTGACCACATCTTGGAATTCATCCCCTTTGTTATCCAGGGCGGTAATCGCATCAGATAGTGCCGGATACAAGGTATGTTCTAAAGCCAACAGCGCCCCGATTCTAATCGCCGTGGGGATAACATCATTAGTGGATTGCCCATAGTTTACATGGTCATTTGGGCTAACCCGCTTATAGTTACCCTTCTCATCTCCCAGGATTTCTAATGCCCGATTTGCCAGCACCTCATTAATATTCATGTGGTGGGATGTACCGGCGCCTGCTTGGTAAATATCGACGACAAATTGATCCCGCCATTGTCCTTTGAGAACTTCATCAGCCGCTTGGATAATCCCTTGGCTAATATCTTGGGGAATACAGCCCAGATTACCATTCGCGATCGCGGTGGCTTTTTTGATCAGCACACAGGCGTCTATGTAGGTGGGTAAAGGCTTAATCCCGCTGATAGGGAAGTTTTCGATTGCCCGTAGGGTTTGAATCCCGTAGTAGGCATCGTTAGGGATTTGCCGTTCCCCCATAGAATCGCGTTCGATTCGATATCCGGCACTGGATTTATCGGTCATAAGTCACTTAACACTCTCTCACGTAGTCGGGGCAGGTTTTGAGAAAACTTTATCATCAATTCTCTCTATCTGCGCCTTAATCGGGCGGGTTTAGTCCCATCTGGGATGAGGTGATCAATGATAATAGTGAAAAGAGCCCCTACAGAACAGACGTGCCATGGCACGTCTCTACACAAAAACATGACTTATTCCCCTTGCGGCTGCGGTGACGTCGGTGTGCCAAAATTGGGTGGAACAGAACCACCGGGGTTGATGGGGAATTGTCCAGGAGAAGGTGGTAACGTACCGGGATTCGTCGGGGGTGATCCAAATTGAGGTTGACCCGGAACCCCCGGAAATTGAGGCGGAAAATTGGGGTTAAATGTGCCATCAGGATTAACTGGTATTTGTCCAGGATTAGGGTTAAATTCCGGGACTCCAGTTGAGGGAGAAAGGGGATTCGTCCCCGGAATTTGCGGCGATTGTCCAGGTGAATTGGCTAGCGCCACGCGATCGCCCCCGACTTCCCGCAGCAAATCCAAGACTTGTACAACTTCGTTATACATGGCATTGGGCGAGGCGTAGAGGACAAACACGCCCTGGGGATTTTGTTGCTTGTAAGCTTGGAGTTGTTGAATAAACTGCTCTTGGGTAATCACCGGATTTTTTTCTACATATACTTGCCCCAATTCATCCAAACTGATCATCAGAATCTGCCGTCCTTGGGCAGTTCCGGTACTCGCCTTGGGTAAATCAACATTAATGGCTTGTTGGCGGGATAGACCCACGGCTGCCAGGATAAAGAAGGTCAGGATACAGAAAATAACATCAATTAGCGGTACGATCTCAATCCGAACTTCTTCAGTTGGGGCATCCATCCGCAAGTTTAAAGGGCGGGTTAGTGTGGGGAAGGAAGCGGCAGGTTTTTTTTTCGTCCGGTGCTGGGGTAGTGTTGTCATCGTCTTGGGTTGCAAAAGGTCAAAGAAGGCTCCAGGGCTGCACTTGTTTAGGATGTCTGCTTTTTTGTCTATACATTAACGGGTGGGAATTTGAAGCCAAGCAGCACTAAGGATATCGGGAAAATTAATTTTCTGGCTTTCCTTGAGGGTTGGAGACAGGAGTGCGATCGCTTTGGGGAACTTGAGGATTGTCTGGGGAAATCTGATCGTCTTGGTTTGTTTTAGCATTGGCGACGGGAGTGCGATCGCTTTGGGGGACTTGAGGATTGTCTGGGGAAAGCGGATCGTCTTGGTTTGTTTTAGCATTGGCGACGGGAGTGCGATCGGGTTGTGCCGGTAAAACCTGAGCATCCTGCTTTGGCGGCTGCTTCTGCTTGGATCGGGGTTTGGGAAGAGAAGTGCGGGGTTGGGGTACTTCAAAACTCTCTTGGTAAACGTTAATGGTATGGTCTTGGAGGGTATCATTCATCACTTGATCACTATCTTCGGCTTGTAACCAATCTTGGCGATACAGTAATTCCAACTCCGTCCCCGCTTTACGGAATATTTTGACTTGGTTAAACCAAAAGGCTTGAAACAGTCGATAAAATGCCAAACTGGTAATCGCAATAATCAGTCCTGTCGCGGTACTAATCAGCGCTTCGCCGATTCCCAACGTTACCCCAGCGGTGGAGGCTGTACCTAGTTGATCAATGGTAATTGAGCCTAAAGAGTTAATTAAACCGAGTACCGTTCCCAGTAATCCCAACAGAGGAGACAGCGCAATCACCGCTTCTAATAGCTTATCGCCGCGCCGCATCGCCGCTAACTCATCATCAGCCGCCCCCTCTAAGGCTAAGCGGAATAATTCCGGTTCTGGGTTGATCAGGCGTAAGGGAGCATATAAATATCGTCCCACGGGTTGTCGCCGCGATTTCATCGCGATTTCTCTAGCCACCTGCCAGTTTTGAGCGGCTGCATCCAGTACCCGATTGACGATTTCCTCTTGTTTCAAGAGGATTCCCGCCCAAAACCAGAGACGTTCAAAAATTGTCCCCACTGCTAGGATCGAAAGCCCTAACAGGGGCCACATGGCGATTCCGCCCTTTTCAATAACCGCAACAATATCCATATCGGTTCTCAACCTCCCTTGATTGCTAAGTATAATTGTCTTTGCTAAAATGCAAGCCACTCCAATTCTAGGGATTTCTCGCCGCTTGCAAAGAGGTTGATTAATTTTCGCGGCTAGAGCGCGGGATTCGGGAGAGACGGGTGGCGATTTGGCAACTGTCTCAATACGGTTCGGTTAAGGGGTGTAGAGACGCGCTTTTGAAGCGTCTGGGAGATGGGAAAGAAAACATTCAATCAATTGTTATTGTCAATAGTGGCAAAATTCTTGTAGTGCGAGCATCTTGCTCGCTACTCACCTTAAATTAAATGGCACTGAAAAGCGTGATTTTTGAATCGCCGAAACTCTTGATATATCGTAGGGTGGGCAATGCCCACCAGCCAAAATTTCAGTACCATTCAACCTAAATTTTTGCACAAAATGTGCTTACAGGTTAGGCATGTGCGATCGCTCCGGCTTGTAGTAGGGAACCTTAGCCCTAAAGTTCTTTAGCCCTAGAGTTCGTTGGGGTCAGTCTACTACTGCCGTGGCACAGCTAAAATGATGGGATGGATTTTACGGTTACATTGGACGCACGTCGGTACGGTAAAAGGGCGCAGGTCGCGTCATTGGTGTCAACTTAAGCTCAACCCCCTCACCCCCAGCCCCTCTCCATCCCCCCTAGCCCCCCTTTCAAAGGGGGGTTAGGGGGGATAGAGTTGGGGTTAGGGGGGATAGAGTTGGGGTTAGGGGATGAGGGTGAAAGGCTTACCAGCATTGCTTTTCTATCTTAAGTTGACACCAATGCACGTCGGTGTGTCACGCTACGACAACGGTGACATACTCCACATTCAAATCCCAGTCCCATCAAACTCTCCCCCTCACGTCAGTAGGTGTAAGTTCTGCACCTGAACAGGTGGGTTATCCCCATAGAGGTTCCGGGATGAATTTGGCAAGATGAAAGGTAGCTGTCGGGGAAAACTGATGAATAATTTTTCAATCCAATCCATATATAACTGGTATCGTAACGCGGTTCGCAATCCTAAATACCGTTGGTGGATAGTCTTAGGGACTCTCCTTTACGTGTTTAGTCCCATTGATATCGCCCCAGACTTTATTCCAATTGTCGGACAAATTGATGATGTCGTCGTGCTGACGCTGCTGGTGTCTGAGATGTCGCAGTGGTTGATTGATTTGGTTAAATCTCGCCAAGCGGGAATCGTCACGGAAGAAACCAGTACGACGCCGGAAGCTACGGTAGATGTGAAATCCGTTTCTGTCGAATAGCCCATCCTGTAAGGCTTGTAGTAGGGAACCTTAGTCCCTATCTTTGGTTTGGTTTCCTGGCGTCAACCCAACCTACTGGCTTGGCACAACTAAAATAGGGCTTTGTTTGTAGTAAGCACGAAGAGTGCTTTAACGCCTAGCTTGAGAGGGCTAAAGCCCTCACTACGAACTCAATCTATTCGACAATTTTAGCTGTTTCAGTTCACCATGGACTATTCTACCGTTAAAAACGACTGGCAAAACCGAGGCTTTAGTTGTGGGATTTGGACGGATTCACCGGGACAGGTGTGGGCAGATTATGTCCACGATACCGATGAACTTATCATCCTTTTAGAAGGAGACATTGAGTTATCCTTTCAAGGGAAAACATTTCGTCCCCAAGTCGGAGAGGAAGTGCTGATTCCGGCAAAAGAATCTCATACGGTAAGAAATGTGGGGGATAGGACGAGTCGTTGGTACTACGGATATAAACAAGGGTAGGGGAAATTCATGAAGCTTTGGTTTTACTTAAGGTGAAAAATCCACATTGGTAACCTTTTGGGTTGTGTACCCTTACGGTGATCTGATTTGTTAAATACACTCACGAAACCGACGAATCGGGGCGGGTTTAGTTACATCTGGGTGCAACCGAAAAGAGAGTAGTGAAACCCGCCCCTACACATTTATGTGCCATACCAGACTCTTCAGCGCGTTAAGTGAAAATTATATGCCGTGAAACTCAAAATTTCACCCTCATCCCCTAACCTTTTCTCCATCCCCCCTAACCCCCCTTTGAAAGGGGGGGATAGAGAAGGGGAAATAATCATAATTAAGTCTTTTCTTGCTCCCCTCTCCATTCCCTCCATGCAAAAAAAGCTCTCGCATCCTCTGGTCTCCCCCTTGCAAAAAAAGCTCTCGCATCCTCTGGTCTCCCCCGTGCAAAAAACGCGAAGCATCCCCTGGTCTCCCCCGTGCAAAAAACGCGAAGCATCCCCTGGTCTCCCCCTTTTTAAGGGGGACGGAAGGGGGATCTATAAGGGGGACGGAAGGGGGATCTATAAGGGGGACGGAAGGGGGATCTATAAGGGGGACGGAAGGGGGATCTATAAGGGGGACGGAAGGGGGATC
>NZ_JAVJZI010000265.1:0-11701 GCF_040223135.1 Coleofasciculus sp. G3-WIS-01 | reverse complement strand
ACCCGCCCCTACGAATGATTATTTATCAATTTGCTGTTGAATATCTGGAAGGAAAATGATTCTATCATCAACTATTAATCCAGGGCGGGTTTTGTTGATAGGTTAGCGGTAAATGCCAAAATTAAATACCATTACCCGCCCCTACGAATGATTATTTATCATTTTGATTTTGAATATCTGGAAGTAAAATGATTATATTATCAACCTTTAATCCAGGGATAGTTTTGTTTCTAGGTTAGCGGTAAATGCCAAAATTAAATCCCATTACCCGCCCCTACAATTATGTAACGGTTTTATAATAAATAGTTAACCTAAGGTGGGTATTTAATTGTTCTGGCGAATTTGAAGTTGGATAATCAAGATCCGACGATTAATCGGTTGCTGGTGCAAGTGTTTGAACAGGTGATTGATATTTATTTAAAGCCAGAGTTGACGAAGTTGACGGCAACGGAACGGAAGTTTCAATTGGATTTATCGGGGTGTTATATTAATGGGATTACCCTGGCGAATTTAAGTTTAACTCCAGCGAATTTGAGTGAGGCGCACCTGGAACGGGCGGTATTTCGGCAGACGCAACTCATCGGGGCGAGGCTGCAAAAGGCGAATTTGACGTATAGTTATATGGAAGCGGTGAATTTGGATCAGGCGAATCTGAAGGAGGCGGTGTTTAGTGATTATCACAACCGCAGTAAGTCTGATCCTAAAACTAAACTTATTCATTCTAGTTTTAATCAGGCAAATTTGATATCGGTGCAATTGAAACGGTCTACTGTTGTGAATACGACGTTTCGGGAGGCAAGGTTACAGGAAATTCATCTAGATGGGGCGAATTTGAGCGGGGTTTCTTTTGTCCGGGCGAATCTGAATACGGCGTTTTTTAAGGGGGCAAATTTGGAACGGGTGGATTTTGCTGAGGCGGATTTACAGAAGGCGAAGTTTCAATGGGCGGTATTTGATGAGGCGACGCTGGAGAGTATTGCTAGGAATCCGAGTTGGATGAAGGCTGATTTTGATGATGATATCACGCAACGGTTGAAGGATAGGATGCTAACGGTGGGGCAGAGTTGAGAAGATGGCATTGATAGGTTATTTCCCCAGGTTTTCCTGACGAATCCTTAACAATGCCACCTTCAGCGCGATTATTTTCGCACGTTTTGCTGTTTGTCCCCAGGTTGCCCTGACGACTTTAGCGTTGTGTCTATTATATCGTTGGGTTTGTTGTTTGTTGTTTGTTGTCGGGGAACCTTAGCCCTCGTTTGTAGTTGGGGAACCTTAGTCTTATAATTTGTGCAGTGAACCCCAAATTAACCTTTAATTGGGTTGGGTAGAGGATATCGCAAAATTCAATAGGTTTATTTGATAGAGGAAAGGTAGGGGCACGGCATTGCCGTGCCCTTTTTTTGTCTGATTTTCAGGTTACAGGGTGTTTACCCTGTTTACATTCAACTTGTTTTCCCAGCGAGTGGGAACTCCTGACCATGACAAAGGTTGTGGTGTGGATCACCTGGTGTTTACATTCAACTTGTTTTCCCAGCGAGTGGGAACTAACAGATGAGCAGTCAAACCCGGCGGCTACAGTTATGGTTTACATTCAACTTGTTTTCCCAGCGAGTGGGAACCCTACATGGTAGGAAAAGCCAGGTATAGCATCAGAAAAGGTTTACATTCAACTTGTTTTCCCAGCGAGTGGGAACAGTTCGCTCAGGGAGCCTTACGGAGACTGGGTTTCAGCCGCCGAATCGACACCACTGATAAAATTATACGCCATCTGTCCAAAAATCGGAACCAACACATTCCTCAAACCCTTTCTCTGTAAGGCATCGACACCACTCCACGAAAACTATAGGGTTTCAGCGATTTAGCGACTGGTGTCGATTGGTCGATTTCGCCGCTATCTTATTCACTTTTCAAGGTTCAGTTAGATTAGCGTTTGATCGAGATTATACCATTAATCGCCAGCCGGAGGAAACCGGGTCATCCAGTTATTGATCATTTGGGACGATTTATGCCTGAATTGTTGATGATGAGGGCGGGTTTTGTTGAAAGGTTATCGGTAGGGGACGAAATTAAATCCCTAAACCCGCCCCTACAATTGACTTGAATTAAATCGGGCGCACGTCGGTATTTTATTGGGCGCACGTCGGTGCGCCCCTACGTTTTTTGTGGCGGTTCGGTTTGAGTCAGTTGTGCGATCGCCTTTTCTAATTTATCCTGAATTGGGGAGATTAAACTGGCGGTATCTAAGGCGGTGAATGGGGAATCGGGTTCAGCGATAAAGTTTAGACAGCCTAAGACTCTGGCTTCCCAAGCTATTCGGTTATCGGTATCCCAAGCATCAAATACGTCTTGTTCCGATAAGCCAAACAGTTGATGGAAATACTGATTCCGTTTGTCAAATGTCACCTCGCCAAACCGCCAAATATCGTTATCATTCTCTGCGTCAATGGTGCAGCAATAGTCTAAGAAACGATAAAGCTGTTTTCCGAACAGGTTAAAGCGATTTTTATTAGAAAACTCAATATAAGGAGCGCCATATTTATTGAATTGGATTTTATCCTTATACTTGGCATCGGCAAACAAGCGAATTAAACCCTCCACCGCCCGAAAACTATGAAAAAACGCTTCAACCGTATTTCCTTGCTCAAGTCGTACTACTCCTAAATACGCTGCTTCATACCCTGTCCACCACCAGTTACACTTCTGAGTGCGTTCCTGAACCTTTTGCACCAATTGACTATCAGGATACTGTAACACCGTCTTAGTAAACTGATCAAACTTCGCCGAATTCCAGAGAATCGCCGCGTCTAATAAAATTGCTACGTCTGAGGTTAAATAGGGAGCCAGTATCGCTTTCACACCGGAATAATCATAGCGTTCTAGTAATGTTTTTGCCTCTTGTTGGCGAATCCCGCGTAGGTAGGTTGAGCAAGGGAGAATTTGAGTTAATGTTTCATCCCATTCACTACAGACTAAAAATTTAACCCCTTCTCCAAACCGTAATAAGGTTTCAAATTGAACCGCTGAAGAAATGGCTGGAGTGCTGGCTTGATGACTGACATAAATTGTTTTACTCTCGGCTTCCTGATTCTCCGGTTCCTCCAACTGGAGAGAACCTAATTTTTCCCGTACTAGGGTTAAAACATAATCCCAATCATCTAATCCTGGATCATTTGATTTCGGCGCTAGGTTAATCCATTCACAGGGGGTGTTAGGAAACTTATCCGCCGCCTGAAAATATCGGGCTAAAATGGGCTGTAATTTATGGGTATCTTGCCAATAGGGACAGGTGATTTTGCGCTGGGTGTAATTATCGGAGAAAATCTGGGATTGATCGGTTAATAGGACGATAATTTGATCTAATTGATCGGTTTCTGCTTTTAACCGTTCCACAAATGTATCTAACAGGGGAAAAGTTAAATACGACCAAATCTGTTCCTGTATCTGGGGGGAATGATACTGATAAACCGTTCCCAATACCCTCGGTTCGATCCGATAAAGTTGATTGACATAATTATAGGTTTGCTTGAGTTCAAATTTAATATCATGGCATTCGTCGAGAATATCATCATCATACCAATCAGTCCACTTTTTATTACTGTACTGGTTTTTACTTCGTCCCTTTTCTTTACTAATGTTGTCACTGTCTAATTGCACATCACTACTGCCAATCGTCACTATCCAAATTGCCATTATTTCTTTCCTCCCCACAGTAATTCAAATCCCTCTGGCTTTTGCTGAAGAAACGCGACAAACTGCTTAAATTCCGGTGACTCGTCCGGAAACAGGGTTAACAACTCAATAAACCGATTCGTCGATATCGGTTCAAGTTTTCCCTCTTTCTTAATCCAGAGGCGTTTCGGTGGGTACATTCGATGCCACAAGCGACCAATTTGACCTAGTTCTCCGGTTACCGATGTCCGTCTAATACTTTTATCCGTTTCGCCGCGAACAATACCTTTTTGATAGGGTTTATGTAACCAATCAATCTCCACACATTCATCCCGATTTTTTGCCCATCGTCCCCACACTTGGACGCGAGAGGGATGCCAGGATTCGCGCCAATTGGCAGGAGGATGATTAGGATTGGGGAGTTTTCCTTGTAATTTCATCCAGGTTTTCGCTGTGTCTAAGACAGAATTAATAAACTTGCTGATTGTTTTAGGACTCCGGACGCGAAAGGCATTTTTGCGGTCAATTTCTCCCGCCCATTGCCAATGACAACCAATTAACTTTTCATACTCATCATCGGGATAAAATAAGCGATGATCCGCCCGTCGCCAAGACTTGCCAAATCCACCAAATACCATAGCAAACCAAATTAAATCCGTGACGAGGTTTTGTAAAGCGGCGTGTTGATCATCAGGGAGGGGGCGAGTTAATGACCAAATCATCTCTCCTTCCACGTTATAGGTGGGCTGTTCATACCCATTTTGACCAAACGTCCCTAACCGTAACTCCTCGGTTTCAAACCCTAATTTTAAGAGTCCGACGGTTCCCTTTCCTTGCACGCCACCAAACAATTGTTCCACTAAGGCTTCCACTGTTTTGGCATTGGTTAACCCCCCAAATAGGCGTAACGCATGACCCCGTAAACTGGCGCGAAAGATAGTGGGACGAAATTCTCCAGTTCCATCAATTAACTTAGCCGCTTGTCCTTGTCCTTTGACCCGAACCTGATATAAAATTGAGGTTGAATCTGTCTCAACTTGTCCATGTCCCGCACTAACTCGGGTTCCTAAACCCGCCGCGATCGCGTCGTGCCAAATCTGCCAGATTTCTTGCCATTGTTCGGTAGATAGGGGTTTACTACTAGAGATACCAAATCGTAAGCTTGGTTGAACTAAAGACACTAACGCATAAGCACTTTCTCCTCTTAATAGATTCTTCCCTCTAGTATTTGGGGTTTTCACTTGCCATCCTTGCTGGGGATGGACTAAATCGACTAAGTTTTCTGTCCAATCATTAATCGGATAAGCGCCTTGAAAGCGGAGGATTCCTGGGGTGATATTAGTTTCATCGCCACAGTAAAGATTGCAGCGATTCGGGGGAATTGTTCCTGCTTGTTCGGCTTGTTCACAGGCTTGGCGGAATGCCCCTTTCATGCTACTACCGGGATAAAAGGGAATGCCATAACCCCCAATAACGGGGCGAATCATACCATCATCTTGTCCGCCATTGGTGACGAATCGCCAGCGGATTTGATAGGTTTGGGTTTGGTAGGTGTCGCTTTGACTATCGTCTTGATTGGTGAGGGGAATAAATTCGGCTTTTTCAATCCATTCTTCCGCCCAATATTGGACATCTTGTTTTTCCTTATGGGGGTCAATGTAGTGGAGTTGGCTGCGTCCCCTGATTTGGGCGCGGAACATCATTGGGACTTTTTTGTAGGCGTTGGGGATGGGGTTCATGATTTGGTCGAGTGGCGTTTTACCTGATGGGGGAAATCGTAGGGGCGCACCGACGTACACCATAAAAATGCGCGGTTGATTCTATACTAGACTAACATTGGTTCACCCTCTTCCCCTAACCCCTTCTCCATCCCCCCTAACCCCCCTTTGAAAGGGGGGAAGGGAGAAGGGGAACCGGAATAATTGATGATAAAAAATATAGCTTACTTTGTTTTCTTGCTCCCTTCTCCCGTGCAACAAAAGCGAAGCAACATCTGGCTTCCCCCTTTTTAAGGGAAGAGGGGGATATTAAAGGGGAACCGGAATAATTGATGATAAAAAATATAGCTTACTTTGTTTTCTTGCTCCCCTCTCCCCAGGGTGGGAGAGGGGTTGGGGGTGAGGGGGAATATTGCTAATGTTAACAACGATAACTGATGTGTAAAATGTACAATTGATTCCCCAAATTTAGCGTTATCCATGGTGCGTTACGATTGATAATTTTGGGACGGATACGTTATCTTTAATTTACTTGCTAATTTTGTATCGTTGTGTCCACCAAACAATGCAATCACACAGTTGAGTTAAAACCGCGATCGCGACTCGTTGATCCTCAATAGAGAGTTGCCATAATTTCTCGGACATGGCTTGAATTTCGTCTACTTGGTTAGGATTTACCGGGTCATTGGGAATGATTACTCCGGCTTTTTTTATCAGGTTGTGTAATGCCTCCCAGGTGTCTTTCCAATATTGGGACTTGCTGTCTTCTCTCCCTTGCAGTCGCAAATGTTCTCCCCAAAATCGTTCTAATCCATAGGCTACCGCTAGCCGCATTTTGTGGGATTGATTTAGGGATTGGGGGTCACGTCTACGGGCGTCTAGGACTAATTTTTGGGCGATGTGATCCAGTTCGTAAGCTTGCCAAGCCATAGTTGATTTGTCCTTCGTCTTATGTCATTTGTATTATGTCATTTGTCGGGGGTTTGATACTGAATGAATACCCGACATCGACCAAATCCAATTGATTCTAATCCGCCAAAATATAATTCTAAGCATCTCTCCTCCTTAAAGGGTTTCCACCCGGTTCTCTTCTGGGCGATGGGAAAGACTAAGACGCTGGCTTCGGGTAAGGCTTCTACATTGAAGAAATTCTCGACTTTTTTCATCTCATCTAAGAGTTTTACCCGACTTTGACGATATAATGCCATATCATGCACCATGGCGATATCGTTATCGCTGAGAACGACTAATTTGTTTTTATCTAACTGGCTTGCCGGTGGAATCCAAGGCGATAAATCTTCGTCATTTTCTAACTCAACGAAGCCTAAATTAAAGAAGAGAACTTGACCGCGCCCTGCTATTTGTCTCCCTTTTAGCCCGTTCCCGGCGATGTAGGGTTCGGGAACATCAGCGTTAATATTGGTGATGTCTTGATATCGTCTGAGTAACCAGGGACAGGTTACCCAAACCACAGGTTGACCGGGACAAAATACAGGTAACCAGACAAGAGAGGCGTATTCAAATTTAACTAAGGCTTCTGTGGTGCTATTATCGTCTCCTCCCTGTACGGTTTGCCCATACCAGTAATTATCATTAATTGAATTCGGAACCGTCAGGTTTTTTGCCTGCGCCTGTTGTTCTAACCAGACTAATCGCGGAATTGTCTTTTTGATACCCTTAATTGTGACTTCAACCTCTGACACCTCCGCATCAGGAATCTCTACATCCGCCGCCTTGAGGTGTGACTCTAACCATTCTTGACGTTTGAGTCGCATATCTGCCCGAAATCGTCCCCGAATCGAACTTCCAGGAATGATTCCGGTTTGGGTAAATTGATCTCGAAAAATTAGATTCAAATTCCCCATTTCTTCGCCAGCAGTTGCGCCGACATGGAGGGGGGCGAGGGTTTTAATTATGCCGTAGCCTTGGTGGTACATGGGGGTAATCCTTTGATATCAATGGGTAAACATAAGCCACATCCTAGATGCTTGAGGGGGAATCCTTCTTTGGGAAACCATTCATCAGGAAAATCCCACCAGGTCAGATTTAGGGGGTGTTTGAACACGTAGACGCTTCCCGGAGGAACGGCGTAGCGTCCCCGACTTAAGCGTCCCGTTTTACTCGAATCATAGTCCTGTTTCTTGGCGTCTTTGGGGTGGGATTCACCGATACGATAACGGTAAAATCGGTCTATCGGTGAGCATTTTTAGTCCCTGATGGGGAAAGCTGGGATGGTGAGGATAGCGATAGGAGAGTTTATTTGACCCCCAAACGCCCGGATTAATCAGGGCAAAGGCATGTTGAATCTTTTGGCGCAAGAGTTTATTGATTTTGTGGGTTTCTGAGAGGGTATGCGTCTGAATATCGACTAAATGTCCTTCCCCGCCCAACCGATACCAGCCGCTAGGGAGTTCATAGTTTGCCAGGTAGATTAAGCAATAGTTTTGATTCAGTTGTACGGCATTTTCTAAGAAGAGTCCATCTTGGTTAACGACGTGACGTTCTTGCTGTTTCAGTTGCGGATGTAAAAAGGGGATAAACTCCCAGGGGGCTGTCTTAACGGCTTGACGTTCTCTAAGTTCGTCGGCGGGTAAGTTCCAGCTATAAATCGATTGCCAGGTATAATCGGGATTGAGGTCTTTGTTATCCCGATGCCATCGATACTGACCGAGAATCCAGTTGGTTTCATCGGTGTCACGGGCTGCTGATGAGGGGATTTTTTTCTTGACAAAATACCATTCATCGTCCTCTTTTTCGGCGACGACTTGATGCCAAGGAATCGGCACATAAAAGTCTTTGGGGTCATTCCGTTCTGCCCAAAAAGCACCCGCGACAACCAGAGTATTGCTTAAGTCTTTATGATTGGTAAACTGATGTTCTTGATTAGCATGAAAAAATAATCCCGCCATCGTCGCCGCATCCGGGGGGAATTTTGTTCCCGATCGCCCGACGAGGTTCTCTGGTGATAAAAAGGCACCAGCACTACCATACATGAAGCCTAATGGCTTGACGGCGATTAAGTATTTGAAGGAGTTGTCTGACATAATTGCCACCCCACTTGAATCAAGTCGTTAATCCAATTAACGATAACGATATTGGTGTTATCGCCAGCAATATCACTCCATTTATTCTCCTGGTTGAAGGTTTCTCCCGCCTGATTAAAATACAGGTCAAAAATCGCCAAGGCGATATTTTTGCGAATCGGCATTCCTTGCATTTCCTTTAAGCGAATCCCATGACGGGCTTTTAACTGCGCCCAATCGCTATAAATATGGTTCCAATTGGGTTCCTCTCCCCAGGATTTGCCATCGCGATCGCGATACTGGGTGAGAATGGGTAAATAGTCCCAGGGACAAGTCCATTGGACATATTGACCACTATTAAACACCACCCGAATCGTCACGCGATCGCGTCCTTGATTTTTTGCCCGTTGTTCGGCTTCTCGACAATGTTGTAAAATATCTCGTTGGGGAACTTTATGTCCTGCCCAAACGAAGCCCACACTACAGGTAAAGTCCAGATTAAGCTGGTGTTTAATCTGCTGTTGTTGCTGTTGCCAATGCTGTTCTAAGGTTAATAACCACTGCAAGGCTTCAATCGGTTTAACCTTTTCCGGTGGCGTGGCGGGTTCGGATTCGGGGCTGTATAAAACACCGAGAAAGTCATCGCCTCCGGCATAAATGACTCGTCCTTTTCCCTGGGGAAATAAGTCAGATTTTTTCTGAAAGTCTTGTCCCCATTCTCGGATTAAATGGGTAAATTGTTGGAGATTCGTTGCATCAGGAGGGAGATTTTCCATGGTCACGTCTCTATCAGGTTCATCAGGGCGACTTGCCAGATGTTTTAATTTATCGCCCACTTTATCACCATCCCCCATAAACCAACCCGTCCAATATCCGGGGTTGCGAATAATATCTTTAAATTCGGGGTCATCGGGTTTGGCTTTGAGTCTATCGAGTCCAATTGTATCGGCGAGTTTATCGTAGGTAACTAAACGCTTCACTAATTCCGGAATACTTAACCGTTCATTCGGGGCAATATAGCGACCAATTTGATCAGGTTGGGATTGTCGTTCTCTCAATTCTGCCAGAGATAGACTCGATTGTCCCACCCGATAATCCGGATTATCCAGTAGCCAAGACAAGCGACGATAAAATAGTTCCATCTCCTCCCGTTCCGATGGGCTGAGTGTATGACCCGGATTAGAATTAAACTTGCCCAATTGATGCCACGCGATCGCATCAGTTCCGGTTAAACTAGAACTTTCCCCCATCCAGTTAATCGCAATCCAATCACGCTTGAGTTTGCGGGTTTCCAAGTCATCCATCGCCGCTTGTACGGAGTCACCATAACCCCAAAACACTTCCCAGGTATAACTTCCCCAGCGTTCCCATTCTCCCTTCTGATGTCCTTTATCGGCTTCCGTTTGTGACCAGCAATACTGATTTTTGGGGATACCTAGGTTATCTTCGATCCACTCTCGGCAAATCGTGAGTATCCTTTGCCATTCGGTTAATAGAGTAGTTTTGACTAAATTGCGGTCAAATTTCCCTTGTACCAGAATCCGATTCGGCATTCCTTTGGCGACATGGGGTAATCCGGGGGAGATCACCGTGAAGTTTAAGGATTCTGCCTTTTGCACCAGTTTAGAACTTAAAAAGGATAAAATCAGCGATGAGCCATACAAGTCTCGCAATTTGCGGGATTTTTCGATAAAGCCTTGTACGGGGGCAAAGCTGGCGGCGGTGTAGTCAGACACGATGAATTTCCTTGAGGTTGGGGTGTCTAGACTGTACTGTAGCAATTGTTCGGGATGTGAGACTAGTGCAAGAAGGCAGGATTGATGGGAGTTTTTGGAGTCTCACAAGGGTAGTGGACTGACACAGCTAAAATTGTGGAATAGATTTGACCTTTAAACCGGGCGCAAGCCTTGCGCCCCTACAATGCTAATCCACCAATTAAGGTGTGCCACGCCAGTAGGTTTTTTAAGATTGGGGTTTAGGTATGGACAGGTAGGGGCACGGCATTGCCGTGCCCTTAAGATTTCGATGAATTGAATCCCCTCTTACTTAGCAGCAAGAGGGGAATGGTTTCGATTCAACTTGTTTTCCCAGCGAGTGGGAAACACTCTCTTTCCCATAAGCGCAGGAAGAGCGTACTAGCGTTTCCATTCAACTTGTTTTCCCAGCGAGTGGGAAACCCTGAAGCTTGAAAGCCCCTACAGCCATGCATTCTAACGCAGATTTTGACGGCTGACATTTTCAGGTTCATTTCAGCCCCGCTTATTGACACTAAATTGCAATTACTCAAAAACTTAAAACGCTAAAACCATTGCTATGCAAACTTTCTAGCGATTTTGACGGCTGACCCGGTTTTTCGCCCTCCCTTTCAGCCGTCAAAATTTCGCCAACGGGTATCAAATTGCTGAGACATTGACCAACTTATAGATTAGGGTATGAGAAAGGAGAGCGCGATCGCAACCTCCCCCTGTTCCCAGACGTAGCATACTACATCTCTACTATCGCTCAATCGCCTGTTGCAACCTAGCCTTATTAACCGAATAGGATAGAGTCTCCAGCGTTTCCAGATTTTGAGCCAACCATTCCTCCACCGTCGCCGCCAGCTTACCAGACAGACAATCCCGCCAAGCCTGACGCTGTACAGAATGGGCATCCTGCTTACACCATTGTGCGATCGCGTCAGACAGCGTTTCTATTTTATCCGGTAAAGGTTTAATTAACTCCGCCAACTCCGCTAAATCTTGAGCCGAAAAAAGCGAACGGCGATGATTTAACAGTTCAATAAACGCAGCCACATTATCTTCAGAAAATGACTGGGTTGCTAGTTGAACAACATTCAAGGGTAAATCTAATCCCTCTGCAATCATCTCCAAACTCGCACCCAACTGCATCATCCGAGGGATAGCCTCTAACTTGGTTTTGAGTTTGCCTCGTTGTTCACCTCGTTGTTCACCTTCTACTAACCCTTCTTGTTTCCCTTCTATTAACCCTTCTTGTTTCCCTTCTATTAACCCTTCTTGTTTGGCTTCCTGATAAACTTTAGTGTTTCTGAGATCACTTAATCCTAACATGGCTTGTATCTCCTCTCGGCTTTTTTGCGGTAACTTGTAAACAATGATAGTTTCTATTAAATCAATCAAGTCACGTTTAGTCGTCTCATCCGTTATCTGAACTTGAGCTTGTTCAATCAAACGCCTTGCCTGTTCTGGGGCTGTCTGTTCCCGCTCAATCACTAGCTTAACAATATTCACCCCAACAGAAGCCGACGCTTCATCTCCTAACTCATCCAAGTAT
>NZ_JAVJZI010000264.1:0-40576 GCF_040223135.1 Coleofasciculus sp. G3-WIS-01 | reverse complement strand
CCGAAAAGTTAAACAGTTTTAAGGTCACTGAAACAGTGCTTTTTGGACAGTTACCGACCGATAACCTTGGCGAGGCTAACTTTACCCCAGAAATGGGTGAAAACCGGAGGGGCAACCATACCCCTCCACCCCGAAAGGGGTATGCTTCTTAAACCACTACCGCGTGTTCCTCCCTGGTCTAAAGACACAGGGTTTCCCACAACGAAGGATTTTTATGAATAAATTAATTGGATTAATTATCATCGCAGCCGCTCTAGTGGGAGCCGCTTTAGGTTGGCAGGGAGTATCCCTTCCTTTTTTTGGAGAACTCTTTGGGGGAGACAATCCCACGGCTAACCAAATTGAGTCAGATCCAAACACGACAGGCAATCAAGCCGTAACACAACAACCTCAAGCTGAAACAGGAAATCAGCCAACTCAGCCAGCAGCCCAAGCTCCCACAACGATTAGAAGCGTTCCTCAAGCTCAAAATAATCAGGGTACAGCCCAAGCTCCTCAAACAACAATGGGTCAAGCAGATACAGGCGCGGGTGCAGCGACTGAGGATTCCGAACCGGTTACGGCTCTCTGGTAAAGTTGTTGACAAAATCTGTATGGACTGGCTAGGGCGCGTCTCAATTTTTATCTTCTAATGAACTTTTGCAGTGATATTTTAATTGTGGGCGGTGGCGTTATTGGTTTAGCACTCGCCCTAGAATTGAAGTGGCGGGGGGCGACAGTCACGGTATTAACCCGCGACTTTAAAGCCGCATCGACTCTAGCCGCCGCTGGTATGTTAGCCCCTGATGCGGAAGCCATTCCTGAGCCTCCCATGCGGGAATTATGTCGGCGATCGCGATCGCTCTACTCTCAATGGTGTACCAAACTCGAACAACTTACTGGTGTGGCGACAGGGTACTTGCCCTGCGGGATTCTCGCCCCAGTCTATGAAGAGATTTCAGCTTCTCACCCTGAAGTTGGCAACTGGTTAGATAAAAATACGATTCATTTATATCAACCCGGTTTAGGGGCAGATGTGATTGGTGGCTGGTGGTATCCCGAAGATGGACAAGTCGATAACCGCTCATTGGCGCAAGCCCTGGGATTAGCGGCTCAAGAATTAGGGATTGACCTGCGCGAAGGGGTAACCGTCGAGGCAATTGAGCAGCACAATCGTCGTGTTTGTGGCGTTAGAACCTCGATCGGGGAATTTCAGGCTGATCATTATGTATTAGCAACGGGGGCTTGGTCAAAGGAACTGCTACCTATACCCGTGTATCCCAAAAAAGGTCAGATGCTGTCGGTACAAATGCCAGCCAATCCCCATCAGCCCTTACCCCTGCAACGGGTGATCTATGGACCGGATACCTACTTAGTTCCGCGTCGGGATGGGAGGTTACTGATTGGTGCAACGAGTGAGGATGTGGGATGGCAACCTGATAATACACCATCGGGAATTCACACCTTGCTCTCACGGGCAATACGGTTATATCCGCCCCTACAGGATTGGTCAATTCAGGAATGCTGGTGGGGATTTCGACCGGCAACTCCAGATGAATGTCCGATTCTGGGAGTTAGCCCTTGTGAAAATTTAACATTAGCGACAGGACATTACCGCAATGGCATTCTCCTCGCCCCGGTGACAGCACAGCTACTGGCAGACTGGATCGAAAAGCAAAGGGTTGATCCGCTCTTAGACCATTTTCGTTACGATCGCTTTTATCATCAATCCTGCTCAAATTTAATGATTAGTTCTCCCATTACTCCCCTATCTCCCCAGAACACCTCAGTTACAGAACCCGCGACATCTGACCCGTTAATCATTGCCGGTCGCACATTTCACTCCCGTCTCATGACCGGTACAGGGAAATATAGCAGCATTGAACAAATGCAGCAGGGTATTATGGCGAGTGGGAGTGAGATTGTCACAGTAGCGGTGCGGCGGGTGCAAACCCAAGCCCCGGGTCATGAAGGATTAGCCGAGGCGCTGGATTGGACGAAAATCTGGATGTTACCCAACACAGCAGGCTGTAAAACCGCAGAGGAAGCCGTGCGAGTGGCGCGGTTAGGTCGGGAAATGGCAAAGTTATTGGGGCAAGAGGATAATAATTTTGTCAAGTTAGAAGTTATTCCAGACGCGAAATATTTATTGCCAGACCCGATTGGTACCCTGGAAGCGGCTGAGAAATTGGTGAAAGAGGGGTTTGCCGTTTTGCCTTACATTAATGCTGACCCCATGTTAGCTAAGCGATTGGAAGAGGTGGGGTGTGTCACGGTAATGCCCTTGGGTTCCCCTATTGGTTCGGGACAAGGGATTAAAACGGCGGCAAATATCCAAATTATTATCGAAGAAGCGGGAGTTCCTGTGGTCGTAGATGCGGGGATTGGATCACCAAGCGAAGCGGCGCAAGCGATGGAGATGGGGGCAGATGCTTTACTGGTCAATAGTGCGATCGCGCTAGCTAAAAATCCCGTGGCGATGGGGAAAGCCATGGGTATGGCGACTCAAGCCGGACGTTTGGCTTATCTGGCGGGGCGGATTCCAATTAAAAGTTATGCTAGTGCGAGTTCACCATTGACAGGGACGATTAGTTAGGGACTGCTGATTTCTGGGGAAGCTGGGGGAGCTGGGGAAGCTGGGGTTATTAGAGGGCTAGAACCGCTTTTTAGGGACTATAACAATTTCTTATCCAAACAGGAGAGTATTTATACTGAGAGTTTGTTACAATTCTATAAGATGAGTAAAAAAGGTTATCATTCATGCCCTATACAACAGAAGAAGGCGGACGTTTAAATAACTTTGCCCGTGAACCCAAAGTTTACCAAGCGGAACCACCAAGCAAAACAGAGCAGCGCAACTATGTATTCTTGGGAATTGCGGCTCTAGTTTTAGTCAGTGGATTGATGTTCGTCGCTTTCTCTGTATCAAGCGTTAGCTAATCTTTACGCTTCCCTGAATCGGGAACACCCCTGTTAATCCAGCGATTTTGGAATAACAATGAAGTGAAATCTGATCAAGGATTGAGCTAAAGATTAGTTCGATTTAGCATAACCTACCAAAATCAGTAGGATCAGGGGTTAGTTTCCCCCTCCCATCACTTGCAGCGCATTCATAACAGTTTGATAACTGTCTGATCTGCCTTGTTCTTGAAAAAGTTCAGCCGCTTTTTGCAAGTCAGCAGTAGCTGCATCGAGATTCTCCAATTTGAATTGAGTCAGCCCCCGATTGTAATAAGCTTCAGCAAAGGTGGGTTGCAGTTCAATGGATTGAGTATAGTCCGCGATCGCATCAATATATTTTTCTAAGCGATTGTGCGTTAGCCCCCGATTATAGTAAGTGCGGGCATTTTCGGGGTTGATATCCAGCGCTTTGGCGTAATCGTTGAGAGCTGCTTCAGCATCGCCCAACTCATCATAAGCATTCCCGCGACTAATATAGGCGGTGTCATTTTCTGGATCAATTTCAATCGCCTTGGTGAAATCCGCGATCGCTTTCTGGTAGTCCCGGCGGACAAAATGGGTATAACCTCGGTTACTATAAGCTTGACTAAAATCGGGATTTAACTTAATCGCTTGGGTATAGTCATAAATGGCGCCGTCGTAATTACCGAGACTATGATAAGCGTAGCCACGATTATAATAGGCATCTGCGTCTTCGGGGTTAAGTTGTAAAGCATCGGCGAAGTCCGAAATTGCACCAGCATAATCACCTTTTTCCAGTTTATCAACACCTTGGTTATACAGTTGCACGGCACTCAACTGCTCTGAGGAAGCTTGTACAACCCGGATTGGCTCTTGGGCGCGAACCGCTTCAGACAAACCCGTCAGGACAGTTACCAATCCTAAAATGGTCAGTATTCGATAGGTTGGGTTCATGGTGTTTTAGTTTTACTGCAATCTTAATCAGGTTAGCTTTAGAGTTTTATAGACGCCGACGCAAACCCCCCCAAAGAGGTTCCTCTTAAACGTCAACCCTTCTCAAGCCAACGTGACTTATCTTGATCAAAACTAAATCATAAAGTGTACCCGGAAGATGAGACAATAAAAACGCACCAATTCAAAGGATATCAAGATGCTCAAGACCATTGCCGCCATTTTGCTGCTAGTATTGAGCTTGGGTCTACATGGCTGCACTGACGGCGTTAGTGGACTTAAAAGCTATGTCGATACGGCTGACGGTTATGAGTTTCTATATCCGAATGGTTGGGTGCCGATTCAAGTCACTGACGGACCTGATGTCGTATTTCGGGATTTGATCGAGCAAACCGAAAATGTCAGTGTGGTGATTAACCCCGTTCCAGAAAATACAACCCTCACCGATTTAGGAACGCCTGGGGAAGTCGGTTACCAACTCCAACAAAATGTGCTTTCGGCGGCTTCTTCCCATCGTCAAGTTGAATTAGTCGATGCAAAAGCTCGCGAGACGGAAGGCAAAACCTATTATCTTCTCGAATATAGTGTCAAACTTCCTACTCAAAATCGTCATGACCTAGCCACAGCCGTCATCAGCCGTGGTAAGCTCTACACTCTGAATGCTTCAACCACTGAAGAACGTTGGGATAAAGTGCAAGACCTGTTTACCCAAGTCGCTAGTTCGTTTAATGTTTACTAGATTAGGGGTCACTTGTCAAGACAAATGTAACGAATGACGAATGACAAATAAGGAATGACAAAATTTGTTTTAGCCTCAGCTTCGCCAGCACGCCGCCGTTTATTAAAAAATGCTGGCATTGAACCCATCGTTTGTCACAGTGATTTTGATGAATCTCAGGTTAAAGTTACTGATCCGGTAGAGTTAGTCAAAACCCTAGCATGGCACAAAGCCAAAACCGTTGTACCTAAATTTGATGAGGCGCTAGTGTTAGGCTGTGATTCAGTGTTAAGCATTCAGGATGAGATCCACGGGAAACCGGCTAATCCCCAAGAGGCGATCGCACGTTGGCAGATGATGCGGGGTAAAGTGGGTGAACTCTATACGGGTCATGCCTTAATTGATGGATCACAGGATCAGACAATTGTCCGTTGTCGGATAACACGAGTCTACTTTGCCAATGTGAGCGATCGCGCAATTCAAACCTATGTGGCTACAGGCGAACCTCTAAACTGTGCCGGCTGCTTTGCCCTAGAAGGGCGTGGCGGCTTATTTGTCGAAAAACTAGACGGTTGTCACAGTAATGTTATTGGTCTAAGTTTACCTCTGTTGTATCAGATGCTGAGTGAGCTGGGTTATGAAGTGACAGACTTTTGGTAGTCTTATGTCTTATGTCTATGTGATAAATGAACTGTTAGGTCGGGGCGGGCGCGAGTTATATCAGGGTGAAAACGAAACGTTAGTGGTAAAACCCGCCCCTACAAAAGATGTTTCATCGGAACATCTCTGCTTCCTCTGCTTCAAGAGCGCTCTCATCTCCCCCAGCTTCCCATTCCCTGTTCCCTTGTGAGAAAATTTGTTCAGGTGAAGCGGAAGTTTGCTATAGTCAAAGCACTTTGAGTATATTGCTGAGCTAATAGAGCCCCAAAGGAGTTTCAATGACAACCAGCGAAGAATTCAAACAGAAACTAAGGGCGGGCAACATTGGAGATGCCTTCACCCTAGCTTTGTCGGAATCGGTTGAATTGGAAATTACGACTTGGGTGTCTTCCGCCAATTCGCCACAAACAGAGCAGCCCGGGGCTAATTCCTGTATGCGTACCCGGATCAATATTGTAGAAGGCTCCATCGATAATGAGGTAGGATCTCAATTTATTGGCAATGGTCCCTACACGGAACTACGCCAATTTCATACCCAGCAAGTTCAGGAAGGACGCCAGATTATCCAGAATAATCTAGAAAACTTGCAACAACTCTTTACCGTGTTGACTCGTGTATTATACCAACCCCAGCAGTCAACCCAGCAGCAACTTCGGGAGAGTAATCCGGCTCTGTCGCCTTCGAGCCAGGATAATTTACCCTAATCTTGAAGATAGAGGTTGACAAATCTGCCAGTTTCTGTAGTGGTAATCGCCCAAATTCAGGTGAGTGTATTATGGCGTCGAGTGAGGACTTTAGGCAACAACTCAAAGCAGGCAAGGTTCAAGAAGCGTTTGCTGGGGCTTTGGCGGAAGCGGTTCAGTTGAAAATTACAACCTGGGTAGCTTCTGATGCTGAGGATGGCGCCGAAACAGCTGCCAAACCGGGTTATCGCCTGCGGACTCAAATTAATACGATTGAGGGCGCGATCGCGAATGAGATTGGGGAGCAGTTTATTGGCAATGGTCCCTATCGAGAACTCCTCCCCTTTCATATAGAACAGGTGGAACAAGGCAATCAGCTAGTTGAGAATAATCTTAAAACTTTGCAAAAGCTATTTGAGATTTTAATCACGCTGCAACGCCACAGGACAGGGTTGAGTGAGGTACAATACCCACCCTTAGCCATCACCCAGGAAGAGACAGCCGCCCACCCGGATCAAGGAGTAGCAGTCGTCGCCGCCGCCGAATTGGCAACCCAGACGCCAGATTTGACGATTCAGGAAGAGGTATCTGCTGAATCGACTCCCTCTAGCGAGACAATGACAGCTTGGGAGCAAGAGGAAGAAGAAGATGATGATGAGGATGACTCGGTGCTAGATTTGCTCGAGTCCTTACCCCGTCCTCCACGCCCACCTCTAGACGATGAAGAGTCCTCTACAACTGAGGATGCGAGAGACGAATTCACTGAAGCAGAACCGCTATCGTCCAACCAAGCGGAGTTAGATGAGCAAGATTGGCAGGTTGTCAACGACGATTGGGGAACATTGGAACTTGATGAGGAGGAGTCGCACCCCTCGGCGGAACTGGATATCCCACCCCAGACAGACATTGAACCCAAACCCAGGGGATCAGAACCGGCTCAAAAAATGCCCAGTTGGCAATCCTTAGAAGAACTAAACCAGGATACTGACGACGATGCAGACTGGGATGACTGGGTAGTAGACGAACCGGAATTAGGCGATCACTCTTTTGCCCAGATGGATACCGATGAAGACTGGGGTGACTTAGTGGAAGACTTTGATCCCTTTGCTGCACCCCCACCCGTCGAGGAGTCTCCCTCGCCGTTAAATATTCAGGAAGATTGGGATGAATTTGCGGTTGAGGAACTTGAACCCTATTCCGATTTAACTGATGTTGATAGTGAGATTGAATGGCAAGACTTGAGTGAGAGCCAAGCGTCTGAGTCGGTAAGCTCAACGGCTGATCCTCTAGCTGGGTTAGATGCTTTACCTGAAGACTCTCAGGAAAAAGAAATGGATTCAGAATCATTAAGTGATCCTATAGATTTGTTGGCAGACCAAAACCAATCCGCCGAAAATGTGGATGAGCAGGATTATGGATTCGGGGAACTCTCCTTTGAAGAATTTTCTGTTGATGATTTTGATTCCCTCAGCCATCCAGAGGACGATTGGGAGGAGAAGCCCAAATCAACGAAGCAAGGAGAGCCACCACCGCCTCCACCCCCTAGCCGCTTTCAGGATAAAAACCCAGAACCCTAGCGCGGCGAGGGGGAGCAATGTAGAGACGCGCCATGGCGCGTCTCTTAGCAATGTAGAGACGCGCCATGGCGCGTCTCTTAGCAGGGGGAGCATTTAGGGACTTTCCGGTGGAACGTCTGGGTATTTGGAGCCATGCTGCACTAGAGCGATACAATGAAGTGTTGAGCCGCGAATGTTTCCATTTTTGGGAATTTCGGTGGATGATTGGATGAGTGAACAGGTGTTCTAGAGAGGTGTGGGTTGATGACCAATCGAAATCGACAAGATTCACAGGATGTACCCGCCTCTAAAACCCGAGGCAATAGTTCGGGTGTGAATCGAAGCCTAAATCACTTCTTGCAGTCCTTGGGCGACACGCTAATCGACTTCACGGCGCTAGAAGTGAATACGATGGTGGTAGAACATATTAGCGGTCATAAGTTTATTGCTTGGGAAGCGTACCGGGATATTTATCCGATTTCGCCGGAGTATTTAGAACAACAAGGTATCCATGAGTCGTTGCGCGATCGCTACCTGGAGTTACGCACCCGACTAGAACGGGAATACCGGGGGCAATTGAGTGATCCAACCTCTGAACTTTATGATCCGACAATGTTCAATGAGAATCACTCCAGTCTCGCTGATGATTTTGATCGCATCCCCACTCGTCTCCCCAATCCCATCGATCTGAAAAGTCCAGAGACAATTGTTACCATTCAAAGACTTTTGAGTAATTGTCGTTTTTTACGGGGTTTGCGTAAACTAGCTGAACTCAAAGCCGCCTTGGATGATCGGAATCAAACAGTGCTACGCTTAGTCTCTGTTCAACCCGATCAAGCTGATATAATTCAACGAATGATCACCACAGATACCATCTGCGCTCAAACAGTGATTCAACTCGATGGTGATGTGATCAACCGTTACGATCAATCCCTGTTTCACCATCCCCAGAAAGAGGTCATTCTGCAAATTCACCGAGAAGGGGTAATCGCCAGTGAACGACAATGGCGCGGACTGTTGGAGTTTATTATTGGTTTGGTCAAAGCTACATTGCATCGGTCATAAGTTATAGCGCTGTACACAGGGAACAAGGAATAGGGAACAGGGTTTAACTTTTTACTTTGAACTTTTATGAACCAGTATCCTCCTTTAGCCACGCCCTCTCACCTACCTTCCCCGCGCCAGAATTTAGCGATCGCGGCTTGTATTCAAATCGAGGTAGAACGCATTTCTCGCTCTCAGTTTCTGTTTCATGGGGTTCGCTTCACCTTAGATAAAGAAACTTTACGACACATTCAACAGGCTCAACAGATGGGAGATTCTCTTAAGCTTTCCCGTCAATTGCTCACAGATTTGCGGTATTACGCTCTCATTGATGACGAAAACCGTTGGCAATCAGGATTAACGTTTTGTACCTACTATAAGCGAGGAAGCTCCCAAGAGGCGCTGATGCGAAGTGTTATTGGCTTGGATGGTGATATTATCCATCAAATCCAGCGCAATTGTCTAGAACGTCCCAACTTTTCCCATCAGATTTCAACGGCACATTATTGGTTAATTGAACAAGTAATGCGTCAGTTGCGTTTCGGTAAATATGTTCCCTTAACTGGGCTGATTAATGGGCTGGCTTGGGGACTAACATTACTGATTTCTATGCTGCTGGTGATTCCCTTTATCCCCGTTTTCCTGAATAACCCTTGGATGCTGATTACTGTTTTAATCATGGTGGGATTATTTTACATTGGTTTTCGACGCCTATTTCATTTATTGCTGCCAAAAGCAAGGCGCTGGATAATGCGGCGAATTGTGGCTGGATTTCTCTCCTCAAAACCCAGATCCAAGCGGTTAGCTAGGCGACTCTTAAGCGGATTGTTTTCTTCTTGATGATCTTAGCGTTACCCTTCCCCATTCCCCACTCTTTATCCTTATTACAAGACTGATTTAGCCAGCCGATAAAAAGATAACGATGAATACTCAACTCACCACCTCGGAACTGAATTCATATCAAACAATTTTACCCAATGATGATCCAGCACAAGACGCGATCGCACTTCTCAAAGACCATAATGGGGATATTGAGGCATCCTTTGAGGAACTGTATCGCCAGAAATATGGTACAATCCCGGATTTTCCGGATAAATCCCTGTGGGAAGTGACGCTGAACCAGTTGCGTCAGGAATTGTGTGGTGATGATAGCTTTCGCACCAAGGTACAGGAGTACACCAAGAATCCCGGAAGTACACCCTTGCTGACGGGATTAATCGTGTATTTGGTGGGGTTAGCTGGATTTCCCCTTGATCCTGCGATCGCAACTGTGGTGGTATTGTATATTCTCAAGATTGGCTTAAATATTTTCTGCCAATATACAGAACCCTCCGATTCCAAGTCATTACCGGGCAAGTAGGGGCGCATGGCGTGCGCCCTCAAATGGCGTGCGCCCATTCCCGACGTGCGCCCTAGCCATTTGAAGGGTACGATAATGGGGGTGTAGGGGCGGGTTTTACAGATAACATGAGAGCACCCAACTGATAACTTGACTCGCGCCCGCCCTTTAAAAGAACCGGGGGAGCAGCCATTTGAAGGGTACGATGATATCGTTCCCCTACCCATCTGGTATTGGTGCGTCAATTCGATTTCCAGAGAATCTCTTAAGCTGTCATGCATTTAAATTGGGTATTAGTAGCGAGCAAGATGCAAAGCCTGCGGCATGGCTTCGCTTAACGCACTACAAGGATTTCACCATTATTGACATTAAGGTTTAAATGTCAAGCAGCTTAGGTTGAGCGAAGCACCATGGTAGAGACGTTCCGGCGGAACGTCTCTACCATAATCGGTATCGCAGGGGTGTAGATGCTGATGGTTGAGGCTTGAAGCCTTGCTCTTTGGTTTGTTCGGGTAAACTTTGTCACCTTGAGACTCCTCGACGACGCTTAAAGTGTCCTCCGCCACGCTCAGAGTGTCCCCCCACCACGCTTAAAGTGTCATCCGCCACGCTCAGAGTGTCCCCCCACTACGCTCGGAGTGTCATCCGCGAGGCTCAGAGTGTCCCCCCACTACGCTCGGAGTGTCATCCGCGAGGCTCAGAGTGTCCTCCCAGCACGCTTAGAGTGTCTCCCGCGAGGCTCAGAGTGTCCCCCCACCACGCTCAGAGCGTCATTCATCACTCTCAGCGTTTGACTCCTCCCCTGATGAACTCCCATTCCCTCTTGTTTTCACCCCTTTAAAGCGTTCTTTTAACTGCTCCGCCACGCTTTTTAAGCCCGGTGTGGTTTTCGATGCCATTTTCACGTAGTCATAGACGGTTAAGCTGGTTTTCATGGCTTCACTCCCCACGGCTATCAGGGTATCATCCACCTTTTCTGTCAGTTGCTCGAGTCGGATGAGTAACTCGGAAAGACGCAACGCCAGTTGATAGTCGCGCTCGAATTCCTCGGTGCTGAAGTTGGCGGGGAGAATGCCAGGGTTAGATTGGGCGGCGTTGAGGCTATTGTTGACAAAGGCTAAACTTTTATCGCCCATTTTATAGAGATCATGGCGTTCTTTGGGGCTGAGGTTAATTAGAAAGGGTAGCTTCTGTTCAATGGTTTGTAAGGCGATGTTGATTTCTTCGATATCGGTGTCTGAGAGGCTGGCACTAATATTTTGATAGGGCATGGTTGTGTTTCCTGATGTGAAGATTCCCGTTGCCCTGGCTATTGTTGAAGAGGGCAAGGATTCTTTTATTTTAACCGGATTTATGGGTTGACATTAACCCCTCTCCCACGCCAGCCCTCACCCCCAGCCCCTCTCCCAACCCCCCTCGTTCCCCCCTACAAGAGGGGGGATGACAGAGGATGCTTCGCTTTTTTTGCACGGGAGAGGGGAGCAAGAGGGGAGTAAGAGAATCCGGTTCCCCTTCTCCCTTGATGGATATTGCTGGTCATTAACTGAGGGGTCAGACCCCTCCCCAAACCCCTTTCCGAACCTCTCCCTAACCCTCTCCTACAAGGAGAGGGAAGCGGAATATCTTTTTTTATTTGGAGGGGCTTTGATGCTCCCCCTTCCGTGCAAAAAAAGCGAAGCATCCTTTGCCATCTCCCCTTGTAGGGGAGAACGAGAGGGGTGGGAAGGGGGCTGGGGGGTTAGGTTTTTCCAATTCGCCCGCAGTATTTTTGATGGGAGAAGGGGTTAGGGGATGAGGGGGAAAGGCTTGCCAGCATTGGTTTTTACCTTGGCGCGAATTCATACGATTAGGGTACGGCAATGCCGTACCCCTACGATACCCAGGCATAATTGATGGGGTAGGGGCACGATATCATCGTGCCCTTCTTAATCTGGGAGTTGTGCTAAGAGTTCCCGTACAACGTCAGCCCGATAGTCATCCTGATATTCTAGATATATCTCTAAGGCTGTCTGTAAATTCACCCTGGCTTCGGCGTAGTTTTCCTGGGCTATTGCCAGTAATCCTAATTGTCCATAAGTTTTAGCTTGATTGTAGCGATCGCGAAATTCAATCTTAATATCCAGAGCCTGCTGATAGTATAGCTTTGCCTGCTCATACTCCCGTAACTTTTGGGCAACATTTCCTAACTGGTGATAGGTGCCAGCTTGAGAATAGCGATCGCTAAATTCAATGTAAATATCCAGAGCCTGCTGATAGTATAGCTTTGCCTGCTCATACTCCCGTAACTCTTGGGCAACGATTCCTAACTGGTGATAGGTTGTAGCCAGTGCATTCTGTTTCTGTCTCTCCTCTAACCCGGTAAGCTTTTGGTAAAGTTCCAGCACCTGCTGATAAGTGGCTTTGGCTTGAGTATAATTCTGGGTGTTTAGGTAACAATAGGCTAACCGATCCTGTGCCATGACAATTTCCAGCCCAATTTCACCTGTGTGTAATGATGCCGGATATGCCGCTTGTGCCTGACAGACGAATTCTGAGAGTTTGAGATTACTCTGGATATCATTAATTCGCTCAAAGTATTCAGCCAAACAGAAAAAGATATCGACGGTTTCCTGCTTCTCTAAACAGAGTTGCAGCGCATTGTAGAGATTTTCATACTCCAGTTGACAGAAGAAAATCCCCAGTTGTCGTTCTTGCGCCTGCTTCGATTTCATCAACTCCTGATAAACACCCGCCAACACCAAATAATGACGTTTAAACCCCTCCCGCAACGCTTCCCGCATCGCTGCATCCTCTTCATTCAGCTTCATCCGCAAGAAATAAGGAAAAACCGGCTGAATCCTTAACAATCTCTCATTAGCCCCCCTTTCAAAGGGGGGTTGGGGGGATTGAGAGGGGCTGGGGGACAACAACCCCCAATTAATCGCCTCTTGAATCGCCCCATCAAACTCTTCAAACGGATAATCCTGAAACGGTGCTAACTGCTGCAACTCATTCACATATAGCCCCATCCCATCCCGCAAAATAAACCCACTAAACGGCGCTAAACACAACAACAATTGCTGCGCCGCCGCCGACAAATTCCGATGGGAATACTCCACACATTGAACAATACTCTCCGTCTTATCCTCACTCCCCGAATCCAACGCAATATCCGCCTTCTCCAACCCCGCGACAATCTCCGCCGGGGATTGCTGCTTCAGATTCGCCAACACTACCTCCATCGCCAAGGGATACCCCGCCAAGAGTTTCATTAATCGGATAAACGCTTCATCCTCCCGTATCTGCGGAATCCTCGATTTCGGTAAATACCGTTCTAATATCTTTTGCGCCAACTCCGAACGCGCCTGAACATCTAATCCCTGTAACCGATACACATTATCGCCAAATGTCCCTTGTAACCACTCCTCACCACTGCGGGAACCCAACACCACCCGCGTTTTTCCACCGACTAATCGGCTGATAAAGTCCTGAATTTCCTCTCGCTTATTCTTGGATAACGTATGTTTAATCGCCAACCGTTTCCCCGTCACCGATTCCAAGTTATCCAAAATCAGGATATGAGTCTCGGTTTTCAGTTTCTCTGCTAATTTCTGCACCTGCGCCGCCTGATTCATTGCCTGAAATCGGCTGAACTCGAACTTATCATAAACCTGCTTGCCTATCTCCCGCAGGATTTGCTTCAATGTCCAGGCTTTTGTGTCATAACCAAAATAAAAGATAGCTTCAGCAAAGTGAGTCGTTTGCCACCATTCCCGTAAATAATTCAGGAGGGTAGTTTTCCCGGTTCCCCCCATCCCCCGCAACAGTAAAATAGTATGGCGCAGCAATGCCTTTTCTATCTTGAGAATCTCCAAATCTCGTCCAACAAAGCCATAGGTGGGTGGAGTAAACCGATACTGCTGCTGACGTGCGGCATAATAGTCTTCTTCTTCCTGGGGCGTAAATTCCCGTAAATTCAAATTAACGGGCTGATTGGTATAAACCACAGGTAAGAGCCAGTCTTCTAAGTCGATAGTTTGGTTATAATAAGCTTTGCGTTTTTTATTGTTGTAGAGTTCGCGGCGTCCCAGTCGTAGGGCTTCCCGAATCGTCTTTTTAGCAAAGATTTGGTGATAGACGGTTTCGATTAATAAGGAGGCGGCGGTTACGGTTACGGAATAGCCCATCGCGACTACTGTATGCATCCCCGCCGCCATGAGGCGACTCCCCAAACTGGTTTCGCGGGCGTCATCTCCCCCCTTACGAAGGTGGGCTGGGGCATTTTCTCCCCCCTTACGAAGGTGGGCTGGGGCATTTTCTCCCCCCTTTTGAAGGGGGGCTGGGGCATTTTCTCCCCCCTTTTGAAGGGGGGCTGGGGCATTTTCTCCCCCCTTACGAAGGGGGGTTGGGGGGGATACTTCCCCACCACCTAATCCCGCCTTACTATCTAAAGACTCTGGCGACGCATTGGTTTTATCCCCCCCCGTCCCCCCCTTTGAAAGGGGGGGAGTAAGAGTAAGAGAAGCAGAAATCTGTTTCCCCGATTGACAAGCATTTAAAATACAAACCGGAATCCCTTTTCCTGTCAACAAATCCGCCAACTCCGACGCCTCCACCGGATCAGCCTTTCCCTGACTTTCTCCCTCCAAAAACAGAAACGCCTTCACCCCTTCATACTCAGTAATATCCTCTCGCCCCCACCGCGCCTGAAACGTATACCGCTTCCGTTTTTTCCCTTTCTGATATTGCTCATAACTCATCAACGAGCCATGAGCGTCAAAATGAATAATATGATAATATCCCGCTCCTTTCTCCTCCAACTTATCGGATAACGCCTTGTATGTAGCCGGACGCAATAACTCCACATTCACCCGTAACTTTGCCGTTTCAATCGCTTCAATTAAGGGACGGGAAATGGTACGATATCCTACATCCCTTTCTTCATCCGGTCGTGCTGTCACCAAGAGTAAATTAATCACCGGAAAAGCTGGCATACTTGCGCCAATGGGAACGGGTTTGGTATGCTTCCGCAGCATCAGACAATCCACCGCCAAAGGACGCGGTAAATCCGGAGCACGCAGCGCTTCCCAATGTAACGCTTGAAACTCTGGCGTCTGGCTTTCAATCTCTATTTGAATCTGACTTAAATTCCCCCGGATTTGCCGATACTCGCTATAGGCGTCAATATTGGTTCTAAATACCTGCTCAAATAATTGTTCCCCATAAGACTTGACAGATTCTTTCGCCTGTTCCGCCTTCACCGTTCCCAATTGGGGAAAAACTAACCATTGTTCAAAATACCATTCCAGAATCTGTTCTTGTTTCGGGGTGAAGGGGTCAGTAATCGCGATGGGATAATTCACCCGCCCATCAAAACTGAGAGTCGCGGTAAATCCGTTATCCGTTGATTCCTGTTCGCGAATCGTAATAATGGTCATTGGTTATGAGACTATTCAGGCAAATCTATACTAAACCGATAAATATCAAGACATTGAATAACCCTATACTATCCAATCCGGTTCAACACCTTCACTAAAACACATACTCCACTTCAACAATTTCTGTATATTCAAACTCATTCGGACTCGGTTTGACTAAATCATAACGAACCCCTCCTAGTTCCATCCAGTCGCGATCGCACTCGGGTTTGGGTGAATTGTAAACCAGGACGTATTCTCGACTGATATAGGGTTCCATCTCTTGCGCCACCTCCCCTCGCCATTGAGTCTTCGTGACTAACACGACTAACTGATTAGCTAAAGTAGGAAGGGTTTGAGCAATTTGGCGGCGGTAAATTTCATCTAAACTGCCAAAAGGTGAATCCATAACGATGGGAAATGTGCTACTATCAGGTCCCATCAGCGCCTGTTCATGAATCCAATCCCGCACCCGATCAATAATTCCACCAATAAAAGAAAGGCTAAGAATTTGGTTTTCTCCTGTAGACGCCGCCACGATTTCCTCGTTTCCGGTGGTGGTTTCCACCAAGGTTAATTCATAGTTCTCATTCACTTTAGGGAGATAGGGGGTAAAGGAAATCCCGGCAAAAATTTCCTGAACTCGCTTTTCTAACGACGTGCGAAACTGATTATCTAGTCGAGTTCTGACTTCGATTAACCGTTCAATGGCATCCTGAGTTGCAGCAATCCGTCGCTGCGCCAAGGCTTGTTTGGCTTCATTCATTTTATGCTTGGCAATTTGCTTGAGTATGGCTTGGATATCAGTGTTTAGCTGTTCAATTTGCTGCTGATTTGAACCCTTTTCTAAGGTTAAATCGCGAAAGATTGTATCGATTCCATCTAAGCGCTTTTGCAGTTGACTAATATCCTCATCTGGAAACGTGATCAGTTTCTTTCTAATATCATCGAGTTGGGTTTCAATGCGAGAGAGTTCTGCTCGTTCTTGGGATAGAATCATCTGTTGCTGATCAATATCTGTCCAAAATCCGGGGATTTGCCGTTTAATTTCACTAACCTGTACTCCTAAACGAATCGCCGTTTCTTCCACATCAGCTAATCCGGCTTTATCCATCCAAGCCGCCACCTGCTGATAGGCTGAGGTTCCTTCCGGTAATGGGGTACCACAGATACAGCGCTGGCTGTGCAGTAAATCCTGGACAAATTGCTGTTTAATCCCCACCGGAAGTTCGCCGCGCGATCGCAAGTCTTCGACAATGGAGTGAAAGTCTGTAATCATCTGCGATAGCAACACGGTATAGCCGCGTGTAGACAGGATACGTTTGAGGCTATCTTTTGCCTGTTTAAGCTGATCTCGATGTAATATTTGCTGGGCTTCGAGTTCATCCCGTAGCTGTTGCAACTCTGTCGCGCCACCGAGTTCTAATAAGCGACTACTCAAGGTTTGCTTTAATTCATCTTGGTGGGCTAATTCCTGGTCAATTTCCACTTGTCGATTTGCCAGGTGGTGACTTTTTTGTTCTAGTTGCTTTTGTTCTTTGAGCAGTTTTTTTGTTTCTGAATCGCCAATTAAGGATAATTCAGATTCTAAGCTTTTTCTGGCTTCCTTGAGATGCTTGATTGAACGATTTAACACCTCGACGCCGAGCAACGTCTTCGTCGCTTCAGCAATGTCGGCTTTTTTATCAGATCGGACAATTTGCTCGATCCGCTCCCCGTCAAAGAAAAAGTATTGATGTAAACTTGCAGGTAAGATGCGTCCTATGATATCCTCTGGCAGTTGTTGCGGTAGGAGCCAGCGACCATCATCATCGGCAATTTGCAGGTATAGTTCACTTTTACCCTGTTCCACCCCCGCTTCCGTCTTGTAAGCACGGCAGAGTCGCTTTGCCTGATAGCGTTTATTCTGATGCTCAAAACCAATTTCTACCCAACATTCTACCGATTCTTTCAGGGCAGCTTCGTTAATTGCCCGTTTGTTCACCAGTTGTTCTTCAGACGCAAACGCCGCCGTGAATTTCTCGTACAGAACCCAGGTGAAGGCATTTAATAGCGTAGTCTTTCCGGCACCGTTATTCCCATGAATCACCGTCGTATTGCGATCGCCAGTTGCCAGAGTGATTTCTGGTGTCTTCCCGTAAAACTGGCGAAAGTTGCACAGCCGGATTGACCTCAACTTCATTGTACTTCTTCCTTGACAATTCTCAAGATGTCATCATTAATATAGCGGGGGATCTTCATATAAAGCTTATCTTTTTCGGCTTGTAACACTCTCTCAATAATCTGACGCACCTCTGGCGACGCACTGGTAATCGGTTCTTGTACGTCAAATAACGCCCCATTTTGATTATAGGCGGAACGCTTTTCCGATAAAATTCTGGAGATTGCTTGAGTGGCTATGTCTGGATATTTAAAAGTCATCACATCGGGGGTTGACGAAACCTTAAACTACGATTATGTTCATTCTTTATTTGTATTTCTTCATGAAATCTTTAACTTATGTGTTCTATTTACTCCCAGAGGAAAATAATGTAATGTATACTTAATTTAAGCAGGGTGTTTGTTCATGAAGAATCATGCATTTAGTTAAACGATGGTCGCTTTGTTGGCTTTTAAGGAGTAGGATTAAAAGCTGACTTGAGAAGGTTGTTCATGGTCTGTGACGGTTACAGCTCACGGATACATGATTGTCGGTAAGACTAGGTGGTCGTTATTGTTCATCACTTTTCTACCTTGTTTTGATGTCACTCTCTACTATAACAACCTAAGACCTGATGGTGGGTAGGCTAGGTTAGTTATAACCCCATAAAGATTCATCACAATTCTCTGCATACAAACCTATTGAGGCACAGACGATACCCTAATTTTCCAGGGAGTCTATGCCACAACCTCATTGTCCACATTAGTAATGACTGTCAAGACCTCTCATGAAAAAACCAATCGTCGCTCTAGGATTTACCGTCCTTTCCTTCATGTTGCCCGCAGAGGGTTTAGCGGCTACATTCAGCAAACTGTATGTCTTTGGGGATAGTCTCTCAGATCCCGGTAACATTTACAATGCCACAACTGCCGCTAATATTCTACTGCCTGAACAACTTGAAATACCCGTTGAACCTGTGGTTCCCCCCTACGATGAGGAAGGACGTTTTTCTAATGATTTAGTTTGGAGCGATTATTTAGCACAGGATTTGGGAATAAACCTGATACCTTCTACAGAATTATCCGTGCTGTTTCCCGGTTCTGATATCCGTTCTCCCATCACAATCATTAACAATCAACCTCAAGTTAGCCCATTCTTTAATGGTGCAACGGCTACCAACAGTGTAAACTTCGCCTTCGGTGCGGCTCAAACGGGTACTCAAGGGGTGGGTGAGCTTGGTGAACTGATACCAGGAATATTAACTCAGGTTGATTGGTTTGAAGATGACCTAGCGGTAGCGGGTCAACAAGCCGATGAGGATGCACTCTATATTGTATGGGGAGGTCCTAATGATTATCAGCTTGTAGCTGACCCTGAGCCGATGCAGAGTGTGAAAAATTTAGCCACAGCAGTACAAACGCTCTATAATTTAGGGGCGCGTAATTTCCTTGTACCCAATTTGCCAGATTTAGGCAAAACCCCTCGCGCACTGAGCATGGGTGATCAAATATCCATGGCTCTGACCTCATTATCTCAGACCCATAACACTCTATTAGACGCAAGTCTGGCTAATTTGAGTCAATTGGAAAACATTGATATCCTACAGCTTGATGCTTATTCGATGCTGAATAAAACCATCGCCAACCCAGAAGCCAAGGGTTTCACCAATGTCACCGACTCTTGCATCGAACCCCTCAAGGATGATGGGAAATTAGATGGAACACGAGAGTTTAAAGTCTGTGACAACCCGGACGAGTATTTATTCTGGGATGGGATTCACCCAACCACCGTTGCTCATCGCCAACTCGCTACCGATGCACTCTTAGCCCTGGAGTCAGAACCCCAGTCGGTTCCTGAACCCGGTTCATCCGCCGCATTGGGATTTTTCGGACTCGGTTGGTTAGCCCACAAGAAATTCAAGAGATCCCAGCAGAAATCTAAGACAGAAGAGGAGAGTTTAACGACTTAATTATTGGGCTTAGTCGGGGCGGGTTTAGTCACATCTGGGTAAACCAGGAACGATATAGCAGTAGACACATCGATTAGGACTTTCCGAACTGTTGTAGAGACGCGCCATGGCGCGTCTCTACCAAATGATGCGTCCTAACCGCTATGGCGATTGCTATAACAGTAAAACCCGCCCCTACACCCTACCGATTGAATTATAGCAGTAGACACATTGATTAGGACAAAGGCACCATTGTAGAGACGCGCCATGGCGCGTCTCTACATAAATGATGTGTCCTAACAGCTATGGCGGTTGCTATAAATCGGATTTAGGGTGATGAACTTTATAGGTCCAGTAACCCATACCGTTTTTGAAGTTGCAGCAATTTCAGTCGCGCTTCTCCCGCATTATCAGCTAAGTCAGCAAACTCTAAAAACCGTTTCAACTCTTTTTTCAGTAAATTCCGTTCCACATCTAAGGTTTCTCGCCCTAAATCTGGAGGGAGAACAATCATATCAAATAACGTCGCCCGTTCCTTATCAGGATGCGGACGCAAAATCCGCCCCCGTCGTTGAATAAACTGGCGGGGATTCCCACTACTGGCAAGAATAACAGCGGTTTGAATCGCCGGAATATCTACCCCTTCATCAAGACAGCGAATCGCCACTAATCCCTGTAATTTCCCGGTTTCAAATTGATGACGTAATTCCTCTCGTTCCGTTAACGGCGTGTCTGCTGTATAGGTGTTAATCCGATATCCCAGTTCAATTCCTAATAACCGGGTTACGGCGGCTAATTGACGAGTGGTTTCCTGACTCACATTTCCTTCAACTGAACCATCTCCACAATAAAATAAGGTGTGATAAGTTTCTAACCGTTGTGCCATTAACTCTCGCAATGCGGTTAACTTATTAGCGGCTGACCCAATTAAACGGGCGCGTTGCATTAACAGGGCGGTTACAGTATCATTATTCGGGATGTCGCTATCTTGATTATCCATTAGCGCCCAGCCAATGCGTTTAGTAAACTTGGCATAGGCGATGGATTCGGTTTCGGTTAATTCCACTAATATCGGATAATAGAGATAGTTAACTAATGCCCCTTGGCGAATCGCATCGGCTAGAGTTAGTTCAGGTTGCAAGACTGAGCCAAAATAGTTGAATAAGCCTTGGGTTCCTTCCTCATCAAAATAGCGTTCTGGTGTAGCTGATAGGGCAAGACGTAAGCCAATGTTGCGTGGTAAACTTTCTTCTAAGCGTCGAGACCCTAAGTTATGGGCTTCATCACCGACAATTAAGGTTTTCGGGGGCAGGTATTTGAGTTGAGATTGTAACCCCTCTGTGATCAATGTGGCGTTGGTGGTGATAATCGTCAGAAAGGATTGATTACCTGATTGTAAGTTATAAAGGGCACAAGAGAGTTGATTTTGCCAATGGTGTACATTTTCAAACGCCAGAATCGGTTCTAGATTAAAATTTTGACATTCTCGTGCCCATTGGGTAACTAGATGACGATAGGGACAAACAACCAGTAAGACTTGTAAGCCAATTTGGTGATAGAGTTGGGTTGCGATCGCGAGTGCGGTAATTGTCTTGCCACTCCCTGTTGCCATCTTCAGGATACCGCGTCCCTGATTGCTAAACCAGTTGGTTACCGCTTGTTGCTGATAGGAACGCAGGTGCAGTGATGGAGGTATCCGGGGACAGCCTGGTGATATCATGTATTGAAGGCAGATGGTTCCAAGGGAAGACGTACCGTAGGGGCGCATGGCGTGCGCCCAATCGCATGGCGTGCGCCCAATTAATTTATGTGCAGCAAACCCGAAATAATAACGTTTTCGATAGATAAGATAACCTAGTCGGGGCGGGTTTAGTTACATCAGGGTGAGGTAAGACCTGTTAGTAGTGAAACCCGCCCCTACACAACATTCAAGACGTAGCATGCTACGTCTCTACAACGTCCCAAGCCTTTCCGCGATAGCCAAAATTAAATAATTCCGGATGCAGAATTTCTGCCAAAATTTCTAAGGAATCAACTAATCGGGGTCCTGGACGATTAAAATAGGCATTGCCATCAGTAATATAGACTCTCTTATTTCGTACCGCCTGTAACTCTGACCATTCTGGACGCTGGCTTAACTGCTGGGTTTCTTTACGGGTGCGCTCTAAATCAAAACCACAGGGCATAATAATCATAACCTGGGGGTCAGTTTTCAGTAGTGCATCCCATTCTAAATAGGGTGAATGCTTACCCAAGGCGGCAAATAAATGATGACCCCCCGCCATGTCAACTAATTCGGGAATCCAGTTTCCACTCGCCATTAACGGATCAGTCCATTCTATCGCGGCGACTGTGGGTTGATCGGCTAGGGATAGGTTCTGTGTCTTTTGCTGAATCGCCTCCACACGAGACTGGAGTTGACTGAGTAAGGGTTGCGCGTCTACGCCTAATGTAGCCGCTACTCGTTCAATATCTGCCCAAACCTCGCTAAGTTGATTCGGTTGTAAGGAAATTACTTTCGGCTGACTATGGGTGAGTTGAGCAACTGCTTTCTCCACCTCTGGAAAATTTACCGCACAGATATCACATTGATCTTGAGTAACAATATGGGTGGGTTGTAACTGTTCCAGGATATCGGTTTTAATTTGGTATATGCTCAGGGCGTCCTTGACTAAGCGACGCACATCCCGGTCAATTTGGGCGCTGGGTTTTTCTGCATCCAGTCGTGCTTCGGTACAAACTGGGCGGTTCTGGATTTCGGGAGGATAGTCGCATTCGTGCGATCGCCCAACAATTGCATCGGTTAAGCCTAAGGCGGCGACTATTTCGGTGGCGCTGGGGAGTAGGGAGACTATTTTTAGGTCAGAGGTTGGCATGATGGAGTGAAGATTATATTTTTTCAACGCAGAGGTACGCAGAGGGGTACGCAGAGGGGCGCAGAGGATTTGAGCGGTTTTGAGGGAAGGTTTTGTATAATTCGAGAAATGATAAGTTATCTCCTGACAAGTTTGATTTAGGGGGTAAAAGCACTCACTCGAAATTCATGACTTTGGATTTGTTAATCTAACCGGATTTTTGTGTTAAAACTTGTACTATTATCCGATGCCGAAGTTTAGGTGATTTAGTTCTAATATGAAAGCATTACTTGTCTATCCCCTTTTTCCCAAGACATTCTGGTCTTATGAAAAAATATTAGAGTTAGTCGATCGCAAAGTTTTACTTCCTCCTTTAGGGTTGGTCACTGTTGCGGCTATTTTACCACAGACGTGGGAGTTTAAACTGGTTGATCGCAATATCCGACCCGTCACTGAAGCGGAATGGGAATGGGCGGATATTGTGATTCTCTCGGCGATGATTGTGCAAAAAGGGGATTTACTGGCGCAAATCCGGGAAGCTAAACGGCGAGGGAAACGGGTGGCTTGTGGTGGTCCTTTCCCTACCTCTGTTCCCGATGAGGTTCAGGAGGCGGGGACTGATTATCTGATCTTAGATGAAGGCGAAATTACATTACCTCTGTTTGTTGAGGCGATTCAACGGGGAGATGAGACAGGAATCTTCCGCTCTAATGGGGAAAAACCGGATGTGACAACCACGCCAATTCCTCGGTTTGATTTATTGGAATTTGACGCTTATGATTCAATGTCGGTGCAATTCTCGCGGGGTTGTCCGTTTCAATGTGAATTTTGCGATATTATTGTCCTCTATGGACGTAAACCTCGGACGAAAACACCCGCCCAGTTATTGGCAGAATTAGACTATCTCTATGAACTGGGATGGCGGCGGGGTGTGTTTATGGTTGATGATAATTTCATTGGCAATAAGCGGAATGTCAAGTTATTGCTGAAAGAATTAAAGGTTTGGCAAGAAGCACACCAGTATCCTTTCCGATTTAATACCGAAGCCTCCATTGATTTGGCGGAAGACCCCGAACTCATGCAATTAATGGTAGAGTGCTATTTTGATGCTGTCTTTCTGGGAATTGAAACACCGGATGAGGATAGTTTACAGTTGACTAAAAAATTCCAAAATACCCGCAGTTCACTGGCGGAATCTGTGGATATTATTACTGAGGCGGGATTGCGGGTGATTGCTGGCTTTATTGTCGGCTTTGATGGCGAGAAATCTGGTGCCGGTTCGCGGATTGTCCGGTTTGCTGAACAGACGGGAATTCCAACGACAACCTTTGCCATGTTGCAAGCCTTACCCAATACAGCGTTGTGGCATCGATTGGATAAGGAGGGACGACTCCGAGGGAAAGATGGCAATATTAACCAGACGACTTTAATGAATTTTATCCCCACGCGACCTTTAGAAGAAATTGCCAGGGAATATGTCGAGGCGTTTTGGCAATTATATGAGCCAGAGCAATATTTAGATCGGGTGTATCGGTATTTTCTTAAACTGGGAGAACCGAAGTGTAAACCCCCGTTTAAATTGCCGAGTTGGGTGGATTTAAAGGCAGTGGCGATTGTCTGTTGGCGACAGGGAGTGAAACGGAAAACACGCTGGAAGTTTTGGCATCATTTGTTTAGTATGATTCGGCGAAATCCGGCGGTTTGGGAGCATTATTTAATTGTTTGCGCTCACAACGAGCATTTTATGGAATATCGTCATATTGTTAGGGAGCAGATTGAGGGACAGTTGGCGGAGTTTTTAGCACATGAGGAAAAGTCGAAAGCCTCTACAGAGAATCGGAAAAATCCGGTGATTGTATAGTAGAGAAATTACCCATAGCCTCTACTTGTAGTGGCATGACACAGCTAAAATTGTGGAATATTTTACTGATTTCTGGGCGCACGTCGGTCATTGGTGTCAACTTAAGCCACAACCCTTACCAATTCTCGTTTCCAGCTTTTAGCTGGAAATGCTATTCAGCGGCTCTGCCGCTAGTAGGAAATTACGTATAGCTTCTACTTGTAGTGGCATGACACAGCTAAAATTTTGGAATAGATTTTACTGATTTCTGGGCGCACGTCGGTGCGCCCCTACACTACTCCATCTAATTAAGTGTTCAATAGGGTTTTTGGTGTAATTTTTGAATGAGACTCGATAGTTAATGAAGTGAGACATCAGGTATGCTGGTTGAGTTCAGTGTAGAAAATTATCGTTCATTTAAAGAACGGCAAACCTTAAGTATGGTGGCTTCGGAAGATGAAGCGATGCTTAGTAGTAATAGTTTCCCTATGCCAAGAACGAAGGATCTACGCTTACTCACCAGTGCTGTAATCTATGGTGCAAATGCATCTGGCAAGAGTAATTTACTGCGAGCCATGCAGACATTAAGGAATATTGTAGTTAGTTCAGCCTCTCGAATGCAAAAGCGTGATAAGTTTGATGTTCAACCCTTTTTGCTTGATGCTGAATGTCAAAAGCGACCCACAGACTTGGAAGTCATTTTTATACATGATAAAATTCGCTTTGAATACGGAGTGAGTTTAGACGAAAACCGAGTTTATGAAGAATGGCTACTTGCCTATCCCAAAAAACGTGCTCAGACTTGGTTATCTCGTACTTATAAGCCAGATAATCCAGACTTCCAGGCAGATGATGGCTATGAATGGTCGTTTGGCGCGGGATTAAAAGGAGAAAAAGAACGAATTAAAAATTTTGTGCGTTCCAATTCGTTATTCCTCTCTCATGCTGCACAAAATAACCACCCTCAGTTAACAAAGTTATTTGATTGGTTTGAAGAAAAATTAAATATGATCAGCCCACTAATTAGTCCATATTTTTCTGGGCTATACACTGCTGATAGATGTGAAAAAGACAAAGAATTTTACCAAAAAGTCGTTAACCTTCTGATTCAAGCCGATCCGGATATATCAGATATAAAAATAGAGATGCGCCCTTTTTCTTTAACATCTGAGGGAAAAAAAGCTATAAATAACACCCCATTTCCTTATTGGGAACAATTCAAAGACATGAAAATTCCCGATATTAAAATTATCCATAGAACCATGGATTCTGAACAAAAAGTAACACTTAATTTAGAGGACGAATCTGAAGGTACAAAGCGTTTATTTGAACTTGCTGAACCTTTGGAGAGCGTTCTTGATGGAGAGATTTTAATGATTGATGAACTGGATAGAAGCCTACATCCATTATTGTCAACAGCCTTAGTTAAAAGATTTAATAATCCCAACAGAAATAAAAACCAGGCTCAATTGATATTCACGACTCATGATACGAGTCTTCTCGATGGAGAAATTTTCCGTCCCGATCAGATATGGTTTACAGAAAAAGATAAAAGTATGACTAAGCTCTACTCCTTACATGAATTTAAGCCTTGTGAGGATGAATCTCTACAAAAAGGTTATCTAAAAGGTCGATATGGAGCTATTCCATTTGTCGGTGGACTCAATATTTAAACCATGCCAAAGCAGCGAGGAAAGTCTGAACAAGAACTCAAGCGCAAAAAAAAGTTTAGGCGACCCAGTAAATTGATTCTGATTGTGGTTGAAGGTCAAGAAACCGAATACAATTATTTTTCTGACTTAAAACAGGATTTAAAATTACCGACAACTACGATAAAGGTGGTTTCCGGTTCTGGTGGCTCTTGTATCGATATCGTGAAAAATGCGATTAAGCTTTGTGAAGCAAACCAGAGAGATAATCAAAAGAAGGGCAAGCCAAGATACGATGAAGTATTTTGCCTATTTGATGGGGATAGACCAGAATATAAGCAAGCTATAATGGATGCTCATCGCTATTCAGTCTACAAAATTAAGCCAATTCTGTCGATTCCCTGTTTTGAGTTCTGGTTTTTACTGCATTACCGCTATACAAGTAGTCCCTTTGAGAATTATAAACAAGTGATCGCTCAGTTAAATAAAGAATTTAATAAAGTCGGTATTGAAGATTATGATAAAAGTAAATCAGGTTACTACGGTTTACTGAAACCACAACTCGATCAAGCTATTGCGAATGCTAAAAAATTAGAGGGTGCTGCTTGTACTAACCCATTAACACAAGTACATGATATAGTCATTTACCTGCAAGTACAGAAAGGTTTTAGCGGTTAAGTTTTTCTAAAATTCCCAATGACTGTTTTCTATGTTCATCTTTTACTCTACAATTTTTATGAACCAAGCCGTATTGGGTTAACTACAGATTTGACGTATGAGCCAAGCCTTACAAGAGATGCAGCGTAGTGCAGGAGCAACGTTTGAGCCAGTTGCCCAAGTGAAAGTGCCAACCAGTTTCGGTAATGATGCAGCCGCTATACAAGCAGCGCGTCAAGGGGTGGCTTTAGCTGATCTATCCCATTGGGGACTGCTGAAAATCTCTGATGACGATAGACTGCGCTTTTTGCATAATCAAAGTACCAATGATTTCCAGAAACTGAAACTAGGACAAGGTTGTGATACGGTTTTTGTTACCTCAACTGCCCGTACTATTGATCTGGTAACCGCTTACGTTACTGAAGATGCGGTATTACTGTTAGTATCTCCCAATCGGTGTCAACAGTTACTAGAATGGTTGGATCGCTATATCTTTCCCATGGATCGGGTGGAATTGGGAGATATCTCGAATGAGACTGCTATTTTTAGCCTAATCGGACCCGAAAGTGATACCCTTTTGACCAAGCTAGGTGTCCAGTTGCCGATTGGTGAGGGATATGGTGGTCATCAACATCTAAACCTAAATGATATAGATGTGCGAATTGCTAGAGGGAGTGGTTTGGCACTCCCTGGATATACCTTAATTGTCCCCACCAGCGATGGGGCAAAGCTATGGCAAACCTTAACTACAGCCAATGCTACACCAATGGGCGATCGCGTATGGCAGCAGTTGCGAATTGAACAAGGGCGCCCACTTCCCGATTACGAACTGACAGAGGATTATAATCCCCTAGAAGCGGGCTTGTGGACTACAATTTCCTTTAATAAAGGATGTTATATCGGTCAGGAAACGATCGCGCGGTTAAATACTTACAAGGGTGTCAAGCAGCAGTTGCGGGGAGTGCGTTTACCAGCACCTGTGGAACCGGGAACCGTAATCACCGTGGATGGGGAAAAAGTAGGTAAGTTAACCAGTTGTACTCAAACGGAACAAGGTTGCTTTGGTTTAGCCTATATCCGCACCAAAGCTGGAGGCGTTGGGCTTAAGGTTAAGGTGGGAGAGGTTGACGGTGAAGTTGTGGATGTTCCCTTTTTAACCCACGAGTACCATGGAAATCAGTAGGGGCGGGTTTAGCCTTTAATTGTTGTATCCTACCGATAACCTTTCAACAAAACCCGCCCTTGTTTGATTCTGTCCTTCTCGAAACCGCTATTTACCCAACAGGCTGATCTTGGAGTTGGGTTTCGTTCCTCAACCCAACCTACAAAGGTCAATGATATTTCCGATAGAGCATCGCCTTCACCGGCTGTCCTTCTTTGAGATGACGTTGCACCACTGTTGGGACTTCATCGGGGTGAACGCGACAATACCAGGTTTGTTCGGGCAGAACCACGACCATCGGACTATTGCCACATTCTCCTAGACAACTACTACCCCTGACTGTAACCCCATTGACAGGTGAGGCTTGAAACGCTGCCAAGACTTTTACTGCACCTTGTTGGCGACAAGTGCGGTGCTGACAGACAAGTATTTGTCTTGTCTGTGTTGGCGACAAGTGCGGCGCTGACATACCAGTATTGGAGTGAACAGTTGTCTTAATTTTAACGACACATATACCTATCTCTTGACAAATGACACAAGACAAAGGAGATAAGACAAAATATTAAGCTTTGTTACGGCGAATTGTTAAGCTGTATTTCAAATTGAGCCGCGATCGCACCTAAGTGATGAAATCAGCCAGACGTCCGTGATACCATGCCATCCGTACCTCGAAAACGATTGGGAGAAAACATGCCTGCACTAAGGGTTGCAGTTGTTGGTTCAGGACCTGCTGGCTCGTCTGCCGCAGAGACTTTAGCAAAAGCCGGAATCGAAACCTACTTGTTTGAGCGCAAGCTAGACAATGCTAAACCCTGTGGCGGAGCCATTCCGCTCTGTATGGTTAGTGAATTTGACCTGCCACCTGAGATTATCGATCGGCGAGTCAGAAAGATGAAAATGATCTCGCCATCGAATATAGAGGTGGATATCAACCTGGTAAAAGAAGACGAATATATTGGCATGTGCCGCCGCGAAGTCCTAGATGGCTTCATGCGGAACCGCGCTGCCAAGCTGGGTGCAAATTTAATTAATGGCACTGTTCATAAACTCGATATTCCCACAAGTAATACAGAACCCTATACCCTTCACTACGCCGACCATTCCGATGGGAGTCTCAGTGGCGTACAAAAAACCCTGAAAGTAGACCTGGTGATTGGTGCTGATGGCGCTAATTCCCGCGTGGCTAAGGCAATTGACGCCGGGGACTACAATTATGCGATCGCGTTCCAAGAGCGGATTCGCCTACCAGGGGACATGATGAACTACTACGAAGACCTGGCAGAAATGTATGTGGGTAACGACGTTTCTCCTGACTTCTACGCTTGGGTCTTCCCCAAATACGACCACGTTGCCGTTGGCACGGGTACGATGAAGGTTAACCAAGCCAAAATTAAAAAGCTACAGGCGGGGATTCGCGCTCGTGCAGCCAAGAAACTCCTCGGTGGTGAAATTATCAAAGTAGAAGCACACCCAATTCCAGAGCATCCCAGACCTCGGCGAGTTGTTGGTCGGGTGGCGTTAGTTGGAGACGCCGCCGGAACAGTAACGAAATCTTCCGGTGAAGGGATTTACTTTGCTGCCAAATCCGCGCGGATGTGCGCCGAAACCATTGTCGAAACCTCCAATGGTGGAACTCGCATTCCCACGGAAGATGACCTCAAGCTTTATCTCAAGCGTTGGGATAAGAAATATGGCATCACCTATAAGGTGCTGGATATTCTGCAAACCGTCTTCTATCGCACCGATGCGACTCGTGAAGCATTTGTGGAGATGTGTTCAGATCTGGATGTGCAGCGACTCACGTTTGACAGTTACTTGTACAAAACGGTTGTACCTGCTAATCCTTTAGTGCAGCTTAAAATTACTGCCAAAACCATTGGTAGTCTGTTGCGCGGAAACGCTTTAGCACCGTAATCATACCAAATCCGGGTTAGCTATCCCCGTTATAACCTAGTCCGCGCAGGCGGACGAAAGGGCAAGTGTAGCAGCGATTTCAATCGCCGTGGCAAAAGGGGTGATAAAGGCGGATTTGGTATCATTCCTCTTGTCATAACCCCAAGGGCGGCGGGAACGTGCATTCGCTTTTAGGATGCTCTCCTAGCCGCCCCCATTGTAAATGTCAGATGACCTTAAATATTAAGTTCTGATAAAGCTAATCGAGATATCTATAAAGTTTTTATAAAGTTGACCGATTTTTATTGTCAACCACCTAATTAAGGGCTTACTATAAAAGTGCTGGTAAATTCAACTCACTTATTCAACCAGCGAATTCTATACAGAAGCACTAACTGAACTGTCTATCTAATCCTAAATCTATTCCTTGGGAGTCCCCTCTTTTATAGTAAAAGGGGGGATTCTTAGTTGTGGCTTTCTTTATTGACAGAGGGTTGAGTAAGGCGCTGACTGGTATGCTGGTGGGCAATGCCCACCCTACGGTATATCAAGGTTTCGTTAACCAAAAAATGCTTATTTCAGTGCCATTGTACTGAGGGTGAACCTAGATTCTCGTACACCTGATTAAGACGGCGAATGTTCGTTTAACCAACGTTCCAAATCCTCCAAAAGATTCAAATCTAAAATATCCTCAGTTAAATTTTCCAAATATTCTAAAGGCAAGCTTTCAACTTGGGTGCTTATTGCCACCGGGAGTTCTCCAAAACGCTTGTTAAGTAAACGCATAACTAGAGCGATCGCTTCTTGAAAACGTCCTTTTGCTTCCCCTTGTTCTGCCGCATAGGTTATCCGCCCTTTCTCATCTTGCAACATGATTCCCCGGCGCTCCACGACTTCTAACTCTTCTACGGTCATTTTGGCTTGGTTAGCAATATTTAAAGCCAGTTCTATCTCAGACACGTCTCCCAAACTATCAGGAATATTATCTAGACTAGCCGCTTCTTTTAGAAAGTAAATCCACTTATCGCTTAAACTGGTTAACTCTGACAATGTTTTATTGAATTTCGGTAGCTCGACGAAGATTAGCTGCAATTCTGGATCAGGATATTCAAAGTTTTTGTTTTTTTCCTGAAAAACAAATTGATTGATCACATCTGGAGTATTGTTAAACAGGATAAAATCCGTAATTGTTACGGCGATTACCGGATTGAGGATCAGGTAATTTTCCCCAATTCCTAACTGATTACTATAAGCTTTACTCAGATTGTAAACGATTCGTTTGCTAAAAGCTGTCACCCGCGCTATTTGCATTTCAATAATAACAACAGAGCCGTTAGCTAAAACAGCTTTTATGTCTAAATAAGTATCTTTTAAGGTTATTGCCTGACCTGGATTATAAGGGTTGGCAATTGTCAAAGATTGAATAATTTTCTCTCCATTATAAATAATGGCATTGAGAAAACTAATTAAAACCTCTTTGCTTTGTTCTGAACCGAAGATTTTTTTAAAGGCATAATCGACCTTGGGGCTGATAAATTTCATGGTTTTATCCCGGTTAAGCCTGAAGTTAAAGGAGCGCTAGTAATCTTATTTTAGTAGTAAACAAGCGTCGTGGCTTTTCTATTGGGTTGTGGTTATCCTGATGCTATTTAAAAACAATAGGGAACCTGGCGCGTGCGTAGGGGCGGGTTTCACTATTATCTTTTTGGTTGCACAAGGGATGTGACTCGCGCCCGCCCCGCCTTTCTCCGGTGAACAATCTCAACACCATTGGTTTTTCGAGCATAGGTATATTTATATTGCAACCATAGACTTTAACCTATGCCAGTGGTTGCCGATCGCGGCGAGTGTAATCACTGCCACAAAAATTAATCTTTATTTACAACCATCTTGCCCAAGGAAAGCCAAACCCGCGATCGCAGGTTCTCTGACTGACGTAAATCTAGGGTTTTTGGGGATCAGGGGATCTCAGGCTTAGGGGATGCGATCGCGCCAAACCCCATCTATATACCCCATTTCCCGTCAGCGTTGAGCTGGAGTCAGGTTGCTAACATCAGCCAGCGTAGTCAGGCTTGAAGTCAATTACCCATATTTTTTGCTTTTGTTCACATTTATATAAATAAATTACACAAAACTGTAATAATTTGCTTAAACTGGCTTCAGAGTCACTCTGAACCCATAAAAGCTTTTAGACATTCATAGGCGTCATTATATAGATACTTAAACCCCATCCCATCCCCACACCCCCTTTCCTTTCCAGAGGAGTTATGTCAATAATGCGATTAGCAGGCAGCAAGCAACGGCTGGCGACTCAGCCCAAGCCTCGATGCCAGCTCATTTAATAGCTACGACAACATTCCAGTTTTGATCCAAACGATAGGAGACGACGAAGCGTGAAACTCTCAGTTTATGGAAAAGGCGGTATTGGTAAGTCCACAACAAGCTGTAATATCTCCGTAGCTTTAGCCAGACGCGGCAAAAAGGTGTTGCAAATTGGCTGTGATCCGAAACATGACAGCACCTTTACCCTGACAGGCTTTCTCATTCCCACGATTATCGATACGCTTCAGGAAAAGGATTATCACTACGAAGACGTTTGGCCCGAAGACGTGATCTATAAAGGCTATGGTGGCGTTGATTGCGTCGAAGCGGGTGGACCTCCAGCCGGTGCGGGTTGCGGTGGCTATGTTGTCGGTGAGACGGTGAAGCTACTCAAAGAACTTAATGCGTTTGACGAGTACGATGTAATTCTGTTTGATGTTCTCGGTGACGTAGTTTGTGGGGGATTCGCTGCGCCTCTGAACTATTCCGACTACTGCATGATCGTTACCGATAACGGCTTTGATGCTTTATTCGCGGCGAATCGAATTGCGGCTTCCGTGCGTGAAAAAGCCCGTACCCACCCCTTGCGTCTAGCGGGACTCATCGGGAATCGTACCTCGAAGCGGGATCTGATCGATAAGTATATTGAAGCCGTACCCATTCCCGTGTTGGAGATTCTGCCTTTAATTGAAGATATTCGCATCTCTCGGGTTAAAGGGAAAACCATTTTTGAAATGGCAGAAACTGATCCGTCTCTGACACCTGTGTGTGATTACTATCTCAATATTGCCGATCAAGTATTGGCACGTCCAGAAGGAGTCATTCCCAACGACTCCCCCGATCGCGAGTTGTTCTCCTTACTGTCTGACTTCTACCTGAATCCCCCACAACCCAAGGTAACGTCAGAGGAAGAAGAACTTGACCTGATGATGGTTTAATTAGTCATTGGTTATTGGTCATTAGTCATTTGTGGTTAGGTTTGTAGGTTTGTAGGGGTGAAGCATTTGGGGGACTATCTGTTGTCACTGTCACATCAATGCTTCTTCCCAAATGCTTCACCCAAACCCGAGAACCAAAAAATAAGGAACAGTTACGAAAGACAACGGACAAATGACAAATGAAAATTTTAATAAACGAAGAGAGGAGAATTAATTATGACAGCGCTTCAAAACCCCCAATCGCTAGAGTTTGAATGTGAAACTGGAAATTACCATACATTTTGCCCGATTAGCTGTGTGGCTTGGCTCTATCAGAAGATTGAAGATAGCTTCTTCTTAGTGATTGGGACTAAAACCTGTGGTTACTTCCTGCAAAATGCCATGGGGGTGATGATTTTTGCTGAACCCCGTTATGCGATGGCGGAATTAGAAGAAGGAGATATTTCCGCCCAACTGAATGACTACGAAGAACTCAAGCGGTTATGTTTACAGATTAAGCGCGATCGCAACCCTAGTGTAATTGTCTGGATTGGCACTTGCACCACGGAAATCATTAAGATGGATTTAGAAGGCTTAGCGCCGAAGCTCGAAGCAGAGCTTGGGATTCCCATTGTTACAGCGCGGGCGAATGGGTTGGACTATGCGTTTACTCAAGGGGAAGATACAGTCCTCGCGGCGATGGCTCACAAATGTCCCAGTAAAGCACCAAAGGTAGAAGCAGAAAAAGAAGAACGGAATGCGATTTCCAAACTGCTCAACTTTGGACGCCAGAAAGAAGAGGTAGCGGCGGAAGAATCGGAGTATGTGGATCATCCTCCCCTGGTATTATTTGGATCGTTACCTGACCCCGTGGTGACAAATCTTACCCTGGAACTGAAGAAGCAGGGGATTAAAGTTTCTGGTTGGTTACCCGCCAAGCGCTACACCGAACTCCCCGTGATTGAAGAAGGGTATTATGTCTCTGGTGTCAACCCCTTTTTAAGTCGCACCGCCACAACCTTAATGCGTCGCCGCAAGTGTAAATTAATCGGCGCACCGTTCCCTATTGGTCCCGATGGAACTCGTGCTTGGATTGAGAAGATTTGTTCGGTGTTTGGTATTGAACCGAAAGGGTTAGATGAACGGGAAGCGAATATTTGGGAAAACCTGGAAGAATATGTCAAGTTAATACGCGGTAAGTCGGTTTTCTTCATGGGGGATAACTTACTGGAAATTTCCCTGGCTCGTTTCTTAATCCGCTGTGGGATGACTTGTCCAGAAATTGGCATTCCCTATATGGATAAGCGGTATCAGAAGGCGGAATTGGATCTGCTGGAGAAAACCTGCCATGAGATGGGAGTACCGACGCCAAAGATTATTGAGAAACCAGATAACTACAATCAAATTCAGCGGATTTATGAGTTGAATCCGGACTTAGTAATTACCGGAATGGCACATGCGAATCCCTTAGAAGCGCGAGGAATTAATACTAAGTGGTCCGTTGAGTTTACATTTGCTCAGATTCACGGCTTTACCAATGCGCGGGATATTCTGGAGTTAGCAACTCGTCCCCTGCGGCGCAATAACAGCCTCAAGGATTTGGGTTGGGATAAGTTGGTGAAGGAAGAAGCGAAGGTTTGATCTCTCCTCCTTTGAGATCTCTCCAACCCTCCGGATTCCGGGGGGTTTCTAATGTGTTACTCTATATCTTACAAGTACGAGAACGAGTGAATATGAACTCACAGGAGGAAATACTGTGACAGAATTGAATAACCAAGACTTAGAACCAGAATCACTTGATGAAGACACGTTAGACGAAGCAGACAATGATGACGAAGAAGATGAACGACGTAGCTTTCGCTACAATCCAGATGAAATTAATATTATTACTAGAGAACCAACAATTGAACAGCTTCTGAGACGAATTGATCAACAAGCACTTAATTTAGCACCGGATTTTCAGCGTCAAGCTAATATATGGAAACCGGATGTTAAAAGTAGACTCATTGAATCCATATTGATCCGCATTCCATTACCGGCTTTTTATATTGATGCAACTGACGAAGAGAATTGGTTGGTTGTAGATGGAATGCAGCGGTTATTTGCTCTAAAAGAATTTGTCAAGGATAACAAGCTTACGCTGAGTGGATTAGAGTATCTTAATGATCTTGAAGGGAAAATATATGATGAATTGATACCCAGATATCAGCGACGCATTCTTGAAACACAACCAACAGTTTATCTAATTCAAAAAGGTACACCTCCTGAGGTAAAATACAATATATTTAAACGTATTAATACAGGTGGAACACCTCTTTCGCCTCAAGAAATACGCCATGCGCTTAATCCAGGTCAAGCAACTAAGTTTTTAGCTGAACTTGCGGGAATGAAAGAATTTACCCAAGTTGTTGACCTTAGTAAATCTAAAAAAATGCGAATGGATGATCGAGAATTCGTCTTAGGGTTTATTGCCTATACACTTTTCTCTTATAAAGACTATCACGAAGGAAATAGAGATGAATTCTTAAGTGAAGCATTATTTAAGGCTAATCAATTAACAAATGAAGAATTGAATTCTATAAAAGAGCAATTCAAAAAATCTATGATAGCTGCACATGAAATATTCGGCGAAAATGCTTTTCGTAAACTATCTAATAAAAATCAAAGGAAATATCCATTAAACAAAGCAATATTTGAAGTGTGGTCAGTGAATCTTGGTAAACTAGGCGATAATAAAATCCAAGAATTAAAAAACAAAAAGCAAGAAATAATTGATTCAGTCCGTTACTATATAGACAATGATCAAGAATTCAACTCATCTATTTCTCAGGCAGCGAATAAGGTTGACTATCGATTTAGGACTGTTGAAAAAATAATTCAGGATGTATTGTCATGATTCGTCAGCTGCACTTAATCAATTTCAAACCTTTTTCTAATCAGCTTCTTGAGTTTAGACCGCTAACCCTACTTTCTGGTCTTAATAGTACCGGTAAATCTTCTGTTCTTCAATCGCTACTGCTACTGCGTCAATCTTATCAACAGGGATTATTACCAGCAAAAGGTTTGGCACTAAACGGTGATTTGGTTTGCATTGGAACAGGGCAAGATGCGCTTTTTGAGGGAGCAGGAAAAGATCCAATTGAATTTGAAGTTGTTTGGGATAATGATGAAAGTGGTAGATGGCGTTTCAATTACGATCGAGAAGTAGAAGTATTAAACCTTGATTCGGAACCTGTCAAACAAGAAGTTTATGAATCAAGTCTTTTTAATAAAAATTTTCACTATTTACAAGCTGAAAGAATTGGTTCAAGACCTTTTTTTGAAATGTCCGATTTTCAAGTGAGGCAGCTTGGCAAACTTGGAACTAGAGGTGAATATACCTCTCATTTTCTTTTTTTGAATGGGCGTAAAGAAATTCCCAACAGGAAATTAAGCCATCCAAAAGTAAACATTAAAGGTCAAACAGGTAAAATAGGAGAAAAATCACTTGATTTAATAGATCAAGTCGAGGCATGGATGGGAGAAGTCAGTCCAGGTACACGTATTAAAATTGACCCTAAACTAGATGTAGATCTGATGACATCCCAGTATTTCTACGGAGATAGCAATCCTTACCGTGCTACTAATGTTGGTTTTGGAATTACTTACACTTTACCCATTATTGTCGCCGTACTTTCATCTCCTCCAGGTACACTAATTCTACTGGAAAATCCAGAAGCTCATCTTCATCCCAAAGGGCAATCAAAAATGGGTGAATTATTGGCAATTGCCGCTAGTTGTGGTGTTCAAGTTGTCATAGAAACTCATAGTGACCATGTTTTAAATGGAATTCGTCTGGCTGTTAATGGTAGAAAATTAGATCATAAGGATGTACAAATTCATTATTTTCAGCAGACAGAAAAACAAGGGCAATATTTTATAGAAGTAGTTTCCCCCAAGATTCGAGCTAATGGAAGAATTGATCACTGGCCCGATGGATTTTTTGATCAAATGGAGAAAGATTTGATGGAGTTAATTTGAATGCACTTCTTGATCAATGAATGCTCTTTTATTGGGCAGGCAAAGTATGATGAAGATGCTGACAACCTCATGAATGTATTGCTTGAAATCATCAAGGAACTAGAACCCATTCGAGGTAAAGAGCCTATACTCACTCATAGTTGTTTCTTTGGGTGTAATATATCTCAAACTATTAATGTAAGTAAATGGTTATATAAAAAAGCAAAATCATCTATAGGGGAAAAACAAGAAAATAGTCGATTGTTATTGATTAAATTAAAGAACAATGGCCCTTTTATAGATGAAATTTTAGACGAAAAAGTGGACTATTACGAATGCCAGTTTAATAATCAAGATGTTTTGGGTAGTTCATTGGCAGGAGCAGCTTATCTGAAAGGAACTTTAATAAGCCTACAAAATGCACCTGATTTTTTAGTTGAGTACATTCATGTAAAGTTCAGTATAGATAGCGATGTAAGTGAAGATAGAGAAATTCTTAACCTAACTAATGTAACCCAAGCAAAGAAGTTACGACCGAAATATATACCCAGTCCTAAGCACGCTCCAGGTGGTTGGGGTACGCTCATGGATTTAACGGATGAAGAAGCACAACAAGTTTTGGATACAGGAATTGTCAGTGGTAGACAAATTTATGGATATTTCAATGGGCAATTCTATGAATTTCAATCAGACAATGTGGATGGCTTTCATGGATATCCTGTTTCTGAAAATGAAGTGCCTTTTAATGTTATCAAGCAAATAAAAAATGAGGAATTTTAAGTTCTCCGGATGCTTGGTGTAAGAAGTAGCATATTATACATATTGTGCGATTGTTTATTGTTATTTTATTGACCTGATTCAACGTTGACGCTTAACTGCATCCATCATTAACTCTCCATTATGTCATCCCTGAGATTTCGTCATACAATTTTAGCCGTCTCTTACAATTCTCAATCAAACGCTTACCGATCCAAATAATTTCATTAATTATGTCAAATCTGACATGATACGACTATAGCACAGGTAGGGTGCTGACTTGATTAAGGTGTTCGGCATTTAAACCTTAATGTCAACAACTGCTAGCATCGTTGTAATGCGAGCATCTTGCTCGCTACCCATTCCCAATTTAAATGCGTGACAGCTTAACCAGGAACGATCGCGTCCGGGAAAATTTAGTCCGCCTGTCAATAGGAACCAATGATTATGTCGCAAAAAAAACAGTCTACGCTCTCTTTAGAGATAACTAATTCCTAAACTTCTGCTAAGATATTACGGATTTATTAATCAAAAGTAGTATATAAACAAAGAACTTGATAAAGTTATACATTAATTTAAACTATCAACAGAGTTATTCTCGTTGATGGTATATTCAGGTCTGAGGAGTCAGTATGTCAAAAATCCCATTTCAGATAAGTGTAGCCTTAGCGACATTAATGACTGGTGGAATCGCCAGTGCGACGGTGCAAACACCGATTGAACCGATGGAGTTTGATCGCACCCCCACCACAATGCCGATCGCGCAAGCTCAATTGCTGGATCAATTGTGGCAACAGGTGAGCCAGTTACGGGGTGTGGGTAAATATCGAGAGGCAATCGCGATCCTAGATCGGATTGTGCAGATTCAGCCAGAAGCGTTCTTGGCATGGTACTGGCGCGGTGAGATATTCAGTAGTTGGGGACAGTACGAAAGCGCGATCGCATCCTACGATGAAGCGATTCGACTTCAACCCAGTTATCTTTTAGCTCAGTATCAGAAAGGACAAGCCTTATACGAACTCCAACGCTATCAGGCGGCGGTGACAACATGGCAACAAGCCTTAATCTTAAACGCTGAATCGGAGTATGAACAAACCTTAATCACCACCGTCATCCCCAAGCAAATTGCCCAAGTGCTGTCTTATGAGTTGCGACAGTATAATCAGGCGCTCTCCATCTATGATCAACTCTTGCAAACGAATGAGCAGATGGCGTCAGTTTGGGTAGAACGCGCCGCCGCATTGTATAAACTCGAACGCTATCAAGACGCGGTAGCCAGTTGTGACAAAGCCTTAGAACTTGAACCGCGAAACGCCCTCGCCTGGAAACGACGGGGATTAGCGCTGTATCAATTAGAACGTTTCGACCAAGCGATCGCGTCTTTAGAACGGGCGGCGAGTTTTAACGGCACAGATTTGGAAGTAACCACCTTACTCTCTATTCTTACCACCTCTGGCGAATCTACCACCGAAGTTCGTGGCGCCCAACAGCGACTTTTAGCGCTGCAAACCGAAATTCGCACCGCCGAAGCCCGATTAGAGACATTGCGGAATGAACGCCAAACCCTAACCGCCCAATTTGAATCCTCTCAATCTCAAGTCAATCAATCGCAACAGCGATTAGTCGCCCTGGGCGAAGAAATTCAAACCGCCCAAACTCAACTCCAATCCTTCCAAGTCGAAATCCGGGAATCTCGACAACAGTTAATCGCCATTCGAGAAGAAATTGACACCGCCCAAACCCAACTCCAATCTTCTCAAGCGGCGGTGCGACAATCTCAACAACGGTTAGTTGAAGTGCGACAGGAGATTACCAGGACCCAAGCCCAACTGACATCCCTACAGAGTGAAAGCCAAAGCTTAGAAGCTCAACTGGTGGCGGTACGGGAGGAAATTGAAACTGCTCAAGAACGCTTGGAAGCCTCCCAAACGTCTGTGCGTCAATCTCAACAACAGTTAGTTGAAGTGCGAGAAGAAATTAACACCGCCCAAGTCGAATTGACATCACTCCAAAGTGAACGCCAAAGTCAAGAGGCGAGACTGGTGGCGATACAGGAGGAAATTGAAACATTTCAAGAACGCCTGGAATCCTCTCAAGCCTCTGTGCGCCAATCACAACAACGGTTAGTTGCAGTGCGACAAGAGGTTACCACAGCTCAAGCCAGAGTTGAGTCTCTACAGAGTGAACGCCAAAGCTTAGAAGCCCAACTGGTGGCGGTACGTGGCGAAATCGAAACCGCTCAAGAACGCCTGGAAGCCTCCCAAGCGTCTGTGCGACAATCTCAACAACAGTTAGTTGAAGTGCGACAAGAGATTACCAGCGCCCAAGCCCAACTGACATCCCGACAGAGTGAACGCCAAAGCTTAGAAGCCCAACTGGTAGCAGTACGGGAGGAAATCGAAACCGCTCAAGAACGCCTAGAATCCTCTCAAGCGTCTGTACGTCAATCTCAACAACAGTTAGTTAAAGTGCGAGAGGAGATTAACAGCGCCCAAGCCAGAGTTGAGTCTCTACAGAGTGAACGCCAAAGCCTAGAAGCCCAATTGGTGGCGGTACGTGGGGAAATCGAAACCGCTCAAGAACGCATGGAAGTCTCTCGCCGCGAACTCCGCACCGTACAACAACGCCTAAGTACACTGCAAGGGGAAATCCAAACCACGGAACAAAGAATAGCGACGGCTCGAACTGAACTGCGTCAGTTAGAAGAGCGCAAGACAGTGGAAGCTGAGACATTACAGACTCTACAAGTTCAATATTGCAGTTTGCAAGAAAATTTAAGTGAATTGGAAGTCGCTATCCGTCGAATTCGGGGAGAGACCGCTGCAGCGGTTCAACGTTGTCAATTGTCGAACGTCGAATAATATCGGTAGTAGGGGCGCAAGGCTTGCGCCCCCTTCAATGGTCAAATTTATTCCACAATTTTAGCTGTACCACACCAGTAGGGGCACGACATGTCGTGTCCCTACTAATTTCGGTGTCGTGCCCCTACTAATTTCGGTGTCGTGCCCCTACTAATTTCGGTGTCGTGTCCCTACTAATTTCGGTTCAACATTGACATCCTCCCCCGGCTAAAGAGCGCGGGGGATTCCTCACCACGCCACCTTTAGCCGGGGTGGTCGCTGATTGGGGTTGACGCTTCGCTGAAGGTTGCCTCCAAATGAGGTCTTACACCCTCTCCACGTCCGTTTAT
>NZ_JAVJZI010000262.1:0-35376 GCF_040223135.1 Coleofasciculus sp. G3-WIS-01 | reverse complement strand
CTAGAATATCACTTAATATCTAGAACCCCTTTTTTTGGGTAGCTCTCCAAGCTTTTACCTAAATTAATTAGGAAGTTTCCGTATGCCCTACGGTACTTATCAAGTATTTAGTTTTTTAAGTTTTTTACAAAAGTGCTATTCCGACTGAGAAATCGGCATTGTACGAATTTTGGCTCGTTTGACATCCTAGCAAGATCAATTACACCATTTAATATTTTTCAGAAGGTTTTTATTTGTACAGAGTTATCACCTACAAAATCTGTTTCTCATATTATTATACCTAAGATTAGAAAGAAAAGCAACTAAAGTTGCTAAACTAAACACATTGCTCGGTTTCATCCCTCGGATAAATCACGAGGGCTTTCACCATCGCTTATGACGTAAAAATTCGTAGGGGAGAAGCATTCGCGTCCAGATGTCTCGGTTTTCTACCAAAGTCCCGGCGCGAATGCTTCGCCCAGACCCAAATCAACCAGACGTTCCCCATTCCCTGTTCCCCGTTCCCTGTTCCCTGACAAATGACAAATGACAACTGGCTAGAAATTGGTAAAATTATTGCCCCTCAAGGGTTAAAAGGAGAATTGCGCGTCTATCCTAATTCTGATTTTCCCGAACGCTTCGAGAAACCGGGACAACGTTGGTTAAAGCAATCTAATGATAGCCAACCGCAACCCGTGGAATTATTAGGGGGACGTTACATTGCCAATAAAGGGATCTATATAGTAAAACTTACTGGGGTGGACAACCGGGAAAAAGCCGAAGCCTTGCGGAATTCAATCCTATTAGTTCCAGAAAGCGATCGCCCGGAGTTGGGGGAGAATGAATACCATGTCCTAGATGTGCTGGATTTAGAGGTTTTCAACCAGTTAACTGGGGAAGCTGTTGGTGTCGTGGTGGATGTAATTCCGGCGGGAAACATGCTTTTAGAGGTCAAACTCCACCAGCAACCTGAACCAACACCAGCTCAACCAGAATCGCCACTCCCGAATAGAATTAGTAAGCAACGTAAAGCTAGGAAAAAACCATCTAAGCCAGTAACGGTTTTGATTCCTTTTGTTGATGAAATTGTCCCAGTGGTAGACCTTCAAAATCGTCGGATTGAGATTACACCGCCTCAGGGTTTGCTATGATTTTTTTTTACTGAAGTATTTCTTTGAATAGAACCCCATCAATACTTTGGAGCAAACTTATCGATTCAATGGGAGAGCAAAACCCAACAATATCCCCTCTTTCTCCTGTATTTGTTGGGTTTATCTACGTCAACCCAACCTACAATAATGACAAAAAGGCGAAGTTAGCATCAAAACCATGAAAGCCACATCTGAATTCCCCACAACTTTACCCGATCACACCCAACTCCCAGAATCGGATGGCACGTTTGTGAAAAATTTCCAAGAACATCCTCAAAGTATTCTGTTAACCGAGTCCATCGAGCCGATTCTCCAACAACTGCACCCTGACGAGCGCTACTGTATCGGTCAAGACAGCGGTATCTACTGGCGCTTAACTGACCCACCTGAACGCGGAGCCGAAGCCCCTGACTGGTTTTATGTTCCCAACGTACCACCGACTCTTGAGGGTCAAATGCGGCGCTCCTACGTGCTGTGGCAGGAAATCGTTTCTCCCCTCATCGTATTAGAATTTGTCTCTGGTAACGGTCAGGACGAACGAGATCGCACTCCCTACGAAGGGAAATTCTGGGTTTACGAACAAGCCATTCACGTCCCTTTCTACGGCATTTACGAAGTAACCCGATCCAGCGTAGAAGTCTATCATCTGGTCGAGGGGCGCTACCATTTACTACCAGCCAACGATCGCGGACACTACCCGATTTCACCACTGGGAGTAGAACTTGGCATTTGGCAAGGACGCTACAAAAACGCCGAACTTCCCTGGTTGCGGTGGTGGGATAGCGAGGGAAATTTGCTGTTGACAGGGGAGGAACGAGCCGAACAAGAACGCCAACGAGCCAACCAAGCCGAGCAAGAAAATGCACGTCTGCGAGAACAACTCAGGGCTTTAGGCATAGAGCCGTAAACGCTGTAAGTAGGTGGACACAATAAAAGCTAACGGTTCGTTATTTGTCATTTGTCTTTTGTACCTATCCATATCGCCATGTCCAATAACTTATAAAAAGATGTGAGTTTTCAATGGGGAGAAGATGATTCGATTTTGAGGGAGATTATTGGCTTGTCTGTGTCAATCTGTGTCCCTCACGATTCACTGTGCTGTCTGTGTCATCCCATCTGTGTACTCTGTGTTTTTGTCAATGCTTGGTAATAAATTTTATCGCAACTTTAACAAAATACATGCGTCCACGAGGAGGTTGGGCGTGAGACGAATACAACAAATTCAGCCAAATTTTACGAAAAATTCAGGGGTTTAGCTGTGTCAGGATTATTTTTGCCCACAAAATACCCACAATAGATAATATACCCGAAAATCGCACAACTCTCTCACAATCGCTGCAACCCCTGAAAATTCGTAGAGTATTCCAAAAAAGGGGTAAAAAATGTGCGATTATGAAGTTTTGTTGAGACGTGCGACTGATTGGAAGATTTAAACCTTTTGGGACAAAAAAGTAGTTTTAATTATCCAAACTTGACAAGTTTAGGCTAAAGCAATTGACTAGGATTAAGAGCATTCAATATATTGAGGGATGCAGGATGTCAAGCCTCAAACCCATCAGATTTTCCATCGCGATCGCTACAGCTTTACTGTCTCTGAGCCTTGATAGTAAACCGATTCAAGCTCAATCCATAACACCTGCTGATGGGACAAATACCATCGTTACTCCCGATGGCAACCGTATCGATATTAGCGGCGGTTCGCTGTCCGGAGATAGGAGCAATCTCTTCCACCAGTTTGATCAATTTGGCTTGAGTCAGGGGCAAATAGCCAACTTCCTCTCCAACCCAGAAATTCGCAACATTTTGGCGGGAGTTGTCGGTGGGGAAGCGTCCCTGATTAATGGGTTGATTCAGGTTACAGGGGGGAATTCTAACCTCTTTTTAATGAATCCGGCTGGAATTGTTTTTGGCACTCAGGCGAGTTTAAATGTTCCGGCTGCTTTTACCGCTACGACAGCCAGCAGTATTGGGTTTGAGGGCGGTCAGTTTAACGCCGTTGGTAACAATAGTTATCAAGCGCTCATGGGTGATCCCACTAACTTTTCCTTTGCCATGGAACAGCCGGGAAGCATTATTAATGCAGGTGATTTGGCTGTGGGTGAGGGGCAAAAGCTGACGGTTGTTGCTGGAGCCGTAATCAATACAGGGACGTTTTCTGCACCAGGGGGAACGATTACTGTTGCTTCTGTACCCGGAACCAGTCAGGTGGTGATTAACCAAGAAAATATGGCGCTGGGTTTAAAGCTGGATGTGGCGGATTTGAATGATAACGGGACGGGCAACATTTCACCTGCAAGTCTAGGACAGTTGGTGACGGGTGGGGATGTGGTTCCGGCAACAGAAATTAAAGTTCAAGAGGGTCAAGTCTGGTTAACCGCTTCAAATCAGCCAATTCCGACAGAAACGGGAACGACGATTGTTTCTGGAAAAATTGATGCGGCTAGTAGTGAAACCGGGGGAACGGTTCATATTTTAGGGCAGCGTGTAGGTTTGGTTGATGCAGAAATTGATGCTTCTGGTAGTAATGGCGGTGGGACGGTTTTAGTCGGTGGTGACTATCAGGGTCAAGGTGAGGTTTTCAACGCCCAACGGACTTTTGTTAATCAGAATTCTACGATTCGAGCGGATGCGTTGACCAATGGCTATGGCGGAATTGTCGTGCTTTGGGCGGATGATACCACTCAGTTTTTTGGTGATATCAGCAGCCGTGGTGGTGCAGTGGCTGGAAATGGGGGTGTTGTTGAGGTATCAGGGAAGGAGAACTTGCAGTTTGCTGGAACAGTTGATACCAGTGCGATTAATGGAGAAGGTGGAACGTTACTGCTTGACCCCACGGATATCACGATTACGGCTGGGGGGACTCCTGGTGGGTTTAGCGGTCAAGTGATGTTTGCTGATGTAGAACCGACGATAATTAGCGAAAATCAGCTAGAAAGTTTGTCAGGCAATACTAATGTCCTGTTGCAGGCAGATAATACAATTACCATTGAGCCGATGCAAAATGGTGAGCTGTCGTTTCAGCCAGGTAGTGGGTCAATTACCTTTGAAGCAGGTGGCGCTTTTACAATGGCTGAGAGTGATACCCTCAATGCGAATGGCAGAGACTTAACAATTTCTGCTGCTAATATCACGGCTGGCACTATTAATCCTTTATTTGGTGTTGGCGAAGGTTCAGTTAATTTAACTGCCACTAATGGGGGAATTTCGGCGAGAAATATCAATACTGGTGCAGGTTCCCAGAGGAATGGCGGTGAAATTAACCTCAGCGCTACCAATGGTGACATTACTATTGCCAACTCTGTTAATTCAGCCACGCTTAGTAACGGTACAGCAGGCGATGTTACCATCAATGTTACTGGCGGCAGCTTCAGCTCCAGTTTGATCCTCTCTTACGCTGTTGGATTTGGGGGTGATGTTACTATCAATGCTACTAACGGTATTATAGTCAGAGACACCCTAAGTGTTGAGGGCGGTTCTGGTCGTGACCCTAGTAAAGGGGGAACTATTACCCTCAACGGTGTTGTCCTCAATGATTCCAGGGTCATAGATATTGATGTATCGGGTATTCCTGGAACCGATACCGGAAATCCCGGAACTAATACAGGCACTACCGGAAATTCCGGAACTAATACAGGTACTACCGGAAGTCCTGGAACTAATACTGGCACAACAATCATAGGAGACAACGGCGTAATCGTCAATATCGGTTCTACTGGTTCGCGGGCTAGCTTGAGAAATTCGTCAAGAACTAATGCTACTGCTTATCAGGTTGGGCGTCAGGGTGTAGCGAGTTGGCTGCGCCAAGGAAATAGCTTTATAAATGCTCATTATCAAAGGCAGCGAGAAAGGCGAGCCAAAAGACACAGGAATTTGTCTGATTGGTACAGCGAAAAGGCAGAATATTACGCTGGATGGAGTCAATACTACGCGGAAATAGGTGACGCTGAATCTGCTGCTTATTACGGGCAACAGGCAAGTGATTTAAGCCAATATGCTGCTGACGAAGAGCGTGCGGCAAGGCGCATAGAAAAAGGTTTTTAGTTACATCGTGAGAGTGGCTCTAAATCAGATTTAAAAGAGCAACTCTTGCTGGACAAACTTTTCGGCACTATCCGTTATCACAACTCAGTTAGACTGGCTAGATTTCAATTTCTTTTAGGAGGTAACTTCGATGATACTGCCTCGTAGTTTAGTTTGGGCAATGTTAGGATTTTCTCTCTGTAGCATCAATGTTGTTCTTAGCTCAACCCCTCTGTCTGCTCAGACCTTGGCACAAACCATACCAGGAGAGGAACCACCGCGACTACCCCCTGAACCGATTCCTATTATGCAGGAATTCAATCTTAGTCGAGAGCAGTTTGAGCAATTAGCAGCAATTCGCAACCGATACAGAGATCAAATTATCCAAACTGATGAAGAACTCTATCAAGCGGAACAAGAATTAGAAGAGTTAATGGGAAGTCCAACGGCTACAGAAAGCGAAGTTCGTGAAAAGTTTCGCCAGCTTGAACTTCTTCGACAAAAGCTTGCTGAATTAACGTTTGAAAGTCGTCTAGAAATGCGATCTGTCCTCCGACCCGATCAGCGTCGCGCTTTTTTAGAACGATTTTAAGTTTTGATTTTTACCAAACGGAAAAACCAGGTGCAATATCTGTCTAACTAAAGACAGGGTGTAAGAGATGATACAAACTAAATTATTACTCATTGGGGGAATTACCCTGATTTCAACACTCGAACAGAGTTACGCTTTGGCTAATCTTCCCCCAACTTTACCAGAACACATCGAACATTTTCCCGCCTTTGAATTCGCCCAACAACCCAACCCCAACGAAGACCGTTTTCTCCAACCCACTCCCGAACCTATTCCTTCTGAACCCACGGAAACCGAACCCGTTTTACCCACCCCTGAAGAACCCGTTCAACCGCCTCCTTCTGAACCAACCGAAACGACAATTAATGTTAGTACTATCGAAGTTGTGGGGAGTACCGTTTTTGGTGCAGAGGAGTTTAATCCGATTATTCAACCCTTAGAAGGACGCACTGTTACCATCCAAGAACTCCAGAATGCCACGGATGCGATCGCGCAACTTTATCGTGATGCTGGATACTTTACCTCAACGGCGATTTTACCGCAACAGAATGTAACCGATGGCGTTGTCAGGATTCAGGTCATTGAAGGGCGTTTAGCAGAAATTCAGATAGAAGGAACCGAAGGACTTAAGCCAAGCTACATCCGTAAACGGATTCAATCAGCCACCAGTACTCCCCTGCGTATTGATACACTCGAAGAGCAATTGCGACTGCTGAGAACCAATCCCCTCTTTGACACCCTAAACGCCACCTTAGAAGCGGGTGCGGAAGTTGGTGAGAGTATTCTCGTGGTGCAAGTTGAAGAGGCAAACCCGTTCTATGGAAACGTCAGTATTGATAACTATTCCCCCCCTAGTATTGGTTCAGAACGTTTAGGAGTTCAACTCGGTTATCAGAATCTGATTGGAATTGGCGATACGCTTTCTGGTTCCTATTACCGTTCCACAACAGGCGGTTCTGATTTATTTGACTTCAGCTATCGGGTTCCCCTAAATGCGAAAGACGGAACGCTACAACTGCGTACCGTTATTGACAGAAATGAAATTACCGAAGAACCCTTTGATGAACTGAATATCGAAGGGGAAACCGAACTTTATGAAATCAGCTTCCGTCAACCCTTAATTCGTACCCTACGAGAAGAATTTGCTTTGTCTTTCGGGTTTAGTTACCGAGATGGTCAAACCTTTATTTTTGATCGTTTACCCACTCCCTTTGGGATTGGACCCGATGAAGATGGCGTGAGTCGTACCAGTGTCTTCCGCTTTGGACAAGACTACTTAAAACGGGATATCCAAGGCGCATGGAGTCTGCGATCGCAATTTAACATTGGTACCGATTTCTTTGACGCCACAACCAATGATGCACCCATTCCAGATAGTCGCTTTTTTAGCTGGTTGGGTCAAGTGCAACGGGTACAAATATTGGGCGAGAATCATCTATTAATTATTGCTGCTAACTTACAACTTACCCCCGATTCTCTCCTTGCTTCTGAACAATTTGTGATCGGTGGCGGACAAACGCTGCGCGGGTACAGGCAAAATGTGCGTTCTGGGGATAATGGGTTTCGCGTTTCGATTGAAGATCGGATTACACTGGAGAGGAATCCAAGCGGATTACCGACGTTTCAACTTGCACCTTTTGTTGATGTAGGGGCGGTGTGGAATCATCCTGATAATCCCAATGCTCAACCTGATCAGACGTTTTTAGCTAGTTTAGGATTAGGTGTACTTTGGGAACCTATCCCTAACTTAAATATCCGCCTCGACTATGGGATTCCTTTTGTGGATTTGGATGATCGGAGAGAAAACGCTCAAGATGAGGGATTTCATTTTAGTGTAGGCTATCAGTTTTAATCGTTATCCCAAAGTTAGCCTAAAGTCAGCCGAGAACTCAAGTTCTGGCTAAAAGCTTAAACCCGTTAAAACGGGTTCATATCATCTACCTTTCACGGTTTCAGGCTTTTTTAAGTCGGGGTAATTTGAGGTACATTATATCATACTAAATCTGGGTTTTATACCTCCGTTATCATTCAGTCCGCGCAGGCGGACTTGGTTTGTGTAGTAGCGATTTCAATCGCCATGGCTGTCATGGGGTTCCTTTAGTTCTAATTAAAAAGATCGCGGTTTGGGAGTGGACAAAACCAACAGAAATTCCACCAACGATAGTAGTACAGGACTAATGGGACTAATTACCCATTGAAACAAGATATCCGCGATCGCAGTTTTCCGAGGACGATCGAGTAAGAATGTCGCCACAATAATTGCCGCGATCGCAGCGAGGCTAGTCACCCAGAAGAAGGGGGCAAAACTGCCAAAAATAGCTCTTAATCCCCCGGCGGTAAAAATACCTGCCAATCCCCCAATACCAAACGCCGTAAACATTAACCCATAGTTACTGGGGTAATTATCCAGATTGAAAAAACTTAACGTTGCGGCTGGGGCGACGGCTAACCAAGCCCCTAAACAAAACCAAAATAGAGAAAATGCAACTAAAAAATTGACGGGCTCACCCTGACTCGTATTCAGCATGATAATTGAGGCAATCAAAATCAGCACATTAATTAAGATAATCGTTAACTTCGGCTTCAACCGATCATTTAACCAACCGAATAAAGGACGCCCAATACCATTAAATACGGCAAATAAGGGAACAGCTAAAGTGAGATCTTCCGGTTCGAGTCCGGCGATTTCCAGCCCAATTTGAGCCGTGGTAGCAATGGCTGTGAGTCCAACGAATGTACCGATAATATAGCAACTCCAAAGCCCATAAAACGTCTGGGTTTGCACCATCGGTAAATTGAGAACGCGATCGCGTTCTCCATCACCCCCTGTTCCGGTTTCAGGTGGCGTCCAACCCGCAGGTTTCCAACGCGGTGGTGGCATTTTCAGAGTTGTAGATATTGCCAAAATAATTGCCGTAAACGCAATCCCTAAGATAATAAACGTGGTACGAATCCCCAAGGCGGGAATCCCAAGCTGGGGGTTTCCCCGAATCAGATTAAAAGCTAAGGGGGCGGTTAGCAACGGCGAAAGACCAAAACCCACCACCGTCATCCCCACAGCAAACCCTTTGCGATCGGGAAACCAGCGGGCGGCGACAACAAGGGGGACTCCATAAGTCATCCCCACGCCAATCCCAGTAATTAAACCATAGCTAATCACCAACAGGGGTAAATTAGTAACTTGACTGGACAAAAGATAACCAATTCCCACAATAATTCCGCCGATACCCGTGAGAATTCGGGGACTACAGCGATTCATGTACAATCCAGTAATTGGCATAACGATTGTAAACGTTACGCCTAATACTAGAAAAGGAAGCAGAATGGCTCCGGGTTTGGTGTTCAACTCCTCCTCAAAAGGACCGCTGAAGATACTCCAAGAATAGACTGTTCCTAAACAAAGTAATACGATTAACCCCAGAGGAATGAACAGCCACCTACCTAATTCCGGTTGCAGTCCATAAGGTTTAGCCTCGTCCGGGAATTCAAAGAAATTAATTCTGTCCATCATAAAAATTCAACGGCACGTCTGTCATCAAATGAATGATTTAGTCGTTTTTTATCAGGCTATCCGGCAATAAATAAATTAAGTTTAGCCGCAGGTGATGATGTTTAAACAAATAGAACAATTGAAAAATCCAATCATTACGATAAGAAAATCCATGGTTATACTTAAATTTTGACCCTAACTTCTGTACAGACGGCAAAATCGTCCCCTTCAGTTAAACCTTCTCAGCCCAATCTCTGTCATGATAGTTTAATCATCTTCAAGTTCCGCGAAGAACCGCGATTACCTTTGATAACTGGCAAAGGAGATTTGACTCATGAGAAATTACTCGTTTACGGATACAGAAGGTTACCAGATGACGGGACTCGTTGATTATGCCAACTTATATTCACTTCCCGAACTGTGGCAGAAAACCGCAATCCTTTTTAAAGACATTGTGGCACTTATCGATCCTCATGCCAAGCCCAGCTTCACTTTAACTTATCAGCAGTTATATCAAAAAATTCAGCAATTTGCCATAGGAATTCAACGGTTAGGAATCCTCCCAGATGGGGCAGAAAATCTCCCCTGTCGTGTGGCTTTATTTGCCGATAATAGTCCACGTTGGCTAATTGCCGATCAAGGAATTATGCTTGCTGGTGCGGCAAATGCGGTGCGTTCAGCTACCGCCGATCGCGAAGAATTGTTGTATATCCTCAAACACAGTGGTAGCATCGGTTTGGTAGTCGAAAATCTGAAAACCTATCATCAGCTTTGCCCAGAATTATATCAATTTTCTCTGCAATGGGTTGTGTTGTTATCTGATGAAACTATCGATACCACATTGCCTTTTAAACAACTGAACTTTGGTCAACTCATGACCCTCGCCTCAAAGCATCAGTTAAAATCCATCCCCGCCAATCACCAAACCCTAGCCACCTTAATTTACACATCAGGAACAACGGGTCAACCTAAAGGAGTGATGCTGACTCATGGTAATTTAATTCATCAACTGGTTGCTGCATCAGCGATTATTCAGCCCTCAGTCGGCGATCGCACGTTGAGCATTCTGCCAACCTGGCACAGTTTTGGACGTATTGGCGAATACTTTACCCTCAGCCAAGGTTGCACGCAAATTTATACCAATCGCCGCTATCTTAAGCAAGACTTACAAGCATTTACACCCCAATATATGGTCGGAGTCCCTCGTTTATGGGAATCTATTTATGAAGGTATCCAAAAGTCCTTCCGGGATAAACCTCCCCGGATGCAAAAATTAATTACTAATTTTTTGGCTATCAGTCAACAGTATATTAAAGCAGTTCGCCTCTGTAAAGGATTGGATTTACAAAATTTAAATCCTTCACGTTCCGAATTATTTAAGGCGTGGGTTAAAACAATACTACTATCCCCCCTGCACTTTTTAGGCGAGATGATTGTTTACAAAAAAATCCAGCAAGCAACGGGCGGGAAGGTGAAACAATTAATCTGCGGTGGCGGTTCTTTGGCGCAACATTTAGAAGACTTCTTTGAAATTGTGGGAATTGAAATATTAGTGGGTTACGGATTGACCGAAACCTCCCCTGTACTCACGGCGCGGCGTCAGCATAAAAATCTGCGGGGGACTTCCGGATTACCTTTAACTAACACCGAAATCAAAATCGTTGAATTGGAGAATCGAAAGACTTTACCCCCAGGAAAACCCGGTTTAGTCATGGCGAAAGGACTCCAAGTCATGCAGGGATATTACTTAAATCCCCAAGCCACGAAAAACGCGATCGATAAGGATGGGTGGTTTGATACGGGTGACATTGGTTGGTTAACGCCAGATAATCAGCTTGTGTTAACTGGACGAGCAAAAGATACAATTGTTTTGACTAATGGGGAAAATAAAGAACCTCAACCCATCGAAGATGCTTGTCTACGGAGTCCTTATATTGACCAAATTATGCTAGTGGGTCAAGATCAGAAATCCTTGGGTGCTTTGATTGTCCCCAACTTAGAGGCGTTGGAACAGGAGTTAGTCAATACGGGTTTAGGCGACTTACAGACAACGGTTCCCAAAAATGAGTCCCCAACCAATCAAGCGGTTGAGGGAACAATTGATTTGAATAGTCCAATCGTGCGAAATTTATTTCGCCAAGAGTTAAATCGACAAGTACGCGATCGCCCAGGTTATCGTTCAGATGATCAGATTACCCACTTTGAGCTAATTGAAGAACCATTTACCATAGAAAATGGTCTATTAACCCAAACGCTCAAAGTTCGCCGTAATGTTGTGGCAGATCGTTATCGCGATCGGATTCATCAGATGTTTACTTGATTAACTGATCTTCTTTCTTTGTGGGATCAATAGGTGTCGGTTGGGGTGGTGGTTGAACCGGGGGTGGAGGAGGTGGCGGTTCTACCGGAATGGCATCGGGTTTAGAGGGTTCAGGGGGTTTGGCTGGTGGAACGGGTGTTTGTGTAGATTCGATCATCAAAAAAAGTCTTGAGCATCTTGCAGAACGTATCTTTTCAGATATCCTAATAGTTCAGAGGATTGATGATTAACGCTGAACCTTGAAAGCAATATGCATCGTCACCTTGTAGCTGACGATCTTATCGTTTTCGACATCAGCCGTCCAATTAATAATTTCTATTCCGCTAATACCCTTGAGAGAAGTGGCTGTTTCGGCTAAACCTTGTTGGATGGCATCATCAAAACTTTTTGACGAGGAAGAAACAACTTCAATAACTTTGGCAACAGACATAAATTGTCTCCTATAGCTGTCTTCACTCAGAATACCGAGTTGGATTGGGCATTGAGCCTATCTGTGGGTAGAGATTTCAATTTTCTTTCAACTCTGGGTCATCAGTATCACCAAACAGGAGTGCGATCGCGCGAGTTGATTCAAACTCTTGGCTCAATACAATCACAGACATGGTCATGGGGATACCGAGTAGTGCGCCAGGAATACCCCACACCCAACCCCAGAATACAATCGACAATAACGCCACAAAGGGTGAAAGCTTGAGGGTACGTCCCTGGAGGCGCGGATCAACGAAGTTGCCTAAAAACACTTGAATGACAGCCAAACCCACCAACGTGGCTACTCCCCGCCCAATTCCCAGAAAAATTAGCGCCAATAGAGTTGGCGGGATCACCGCGACAATCGAACCTAAAGTGGGGATGTAGTTGAGAACAAACGCAACCAATCCCCAAACCAAGGCAAAGTCTACCCCTAGCATCCAACACCATAAGCCAGTCAACAAGCCCGTCAGGACACAGGTTAAAGACTGAATTAGAATATAGCCTCGCAGCTTATCGCTCATTTTAGCCACAGCATTGATCACCTTCGCACTGGTTGCCTTAAGAGCCGCGATCGCTAGGATAGTGGCAATGATCGCCAGTAAAATTTGAATCGTTTTTCCCGATACGCGCATAGGCACTGCTTGAGTGATCTTACTATTGTTGGCAACGATGCCTTCCCCTGTCATCTACCTCAAGACTTGAGTTGAAAATGCTGATGCTGTAAGTATCTCAGTCGAATGTATCAGGGATAGCTCCCGAACAGCGCAGGAATTGGTTAGAATATATATTGAGACTCAAAGCGGTGACTACGTTTGTTTTCAGTATTCATAGGTTTTTCCCCTAAAGTATTGACAGGCTGTTCTCCGAAATCTTGGCTCTCGACACACTTTCTGATTGGGGAGAACATCAATCGATGTCAATTTATGTAGGCAATCTCGACTACTCCGTTACCTCGGAAGACCTTTCCGAAGTCTTTGCCGAGTACGGTACTGTCAAGCGGGTTCATTTGCCGACTGACCGCGAAACCGGCCGCCTGCGGGGGTTTGGCTTTGTGGAAATGGGGACAGAAGACGAAGAAGCCTCAGCAATTTCTGAGCTAAATGGCGCTGAATGGATGGGTCGTGAACTCAAGGTCAATCAAGCGCGACCTCGTGAAGATGGTGAAAAAAGAGGCTCTTTTGGTGGTGGTGGCGGTCGTAGAAACAACCGCTTCTAAACTTTGAGTTGACTTTGGCGCTTATGTGTGAATCTACAGAAGCGTTTTGTTGTATTGATGGAGACATCCGAAATGGCTAAACGCCGCAATTTGAAAAAAGAGAAAGCTTCTCGCAACCAAGCTTATGCTCGACAGTTTCGCAAGAAGTCATCATCTTCTTCTTTCTCAAGAAACAAGCGTTATTTTGGGAATCGCGATAATAAAAGCGAAAATGAAGGTGAAGAACAAGAAACTGAGTAGTAATCACTCATAAGTTTTTTCTTGGGTGAAGTTAACCCGATAAAACACCGATCAAACAAGGGACAGGCTATCTAACCTGTCCCTTTTTTATTGGAATACAATGAGTTGGCTGGGAAATAGCCAATCGCTGAACTTAGAAATTCATTTCAGCCGCTTGTACCTTCTCAATCTGCTTCTTCTTCAAGACGAGAAAGAGTTGAGAAAGCATAATTGCGCCAATGAAGACCATCAGCCATTTAATCCGAGTCGGGTCTTGTAAGACGATTTCACTGTCTACCTGACCAAATCCACCCACATTGGGATCGGTGGTTAAAGCCTCACCGGCTGCGACTTCTTGCCCTTGTGAAATCACTAATTCCGGTCCAGGGGGAATGGTATCCACAACTGTCCCCGCCTCAGGGGTTTGAATAGTGACTTCGTAGCCCCCTTCATCCAACTTGGTAATTTGAGAAATTACACCAGCTTTCGATGCATTGTAGACGGTGTTGTTACTCTTATTACCTGCGGGATAAACCTGACCGCGACCTCGGTTTGCCCCAATGTGAACTGAGTATTTGCCAAAATAGACGTCTTTTTCCGTTTTGGGATTGGGAGAAAGAACGGGGAAAACAATTTCTTGATACTGTTCACCCGGTAGGGGACCGACAATGACTACATTTTCCTGATCGGCGCTATAGGGTTGGAAGTAAAGTCCGCCAACTTTTTCCTTTAGTTCTTCAGGAATACGGTCTTCGGGAGCAATTTTAAAGCCATCGGGCAACATAACCACGGCACCCACATTGAGACCGCCCTTGGAACCGTCTCCTAAAACCTGTTGTGTGTCAAGGTCATAAGGAATTTTTACTACGGCTTCAAAGACAGTATCCGGTTTAATGGATTGGGGAAGTTCAACTTCTGTGGGTTTCGCGGCTAAGTGACAGTTAGCACAAACAATTCGTCCTGTTGCTTCGCGAGGGGTTGCTGGGGCAGTTTGCTGCGCCCAGAAGGGATAAGCCGCAGCAGATTGGGGAAGGGAAATATCACTAATGAAGAAAAATGCCACAGTTGCCAAAGTCAGCAAGAGGGCTTGGGTAATGATCCGCTTGCTGCTTTTGTACATCACCGATAAAGAAGGTGTTCTCATCGCTTAAGGAAAAAATTCACAATTCAAAAATGGGCTATGTCATTTGCCAATCACCAAGGACAAATGAGGAAAATCATTAAGTCCACCACGGATTGTCGCCCGTGCGGAAATCGGTTTCAGTCCACTGGGAGAAGGTGAGGGTATCGTCTTCGGTGACGTTGGCGTGAACCAACGCTAAAGACAACGGTGCCGGTCCGCGTACCACTTTGCCTTGACTGTTGTACTGAGAACCATGACAAGGACAGATGAACTTGTTCTCACTGGCATTCCAGGGAACAACACATCCGAGGTGAGTGCAGACGGCGTTGATCCCGTAGTCAGCAATCGCTTTGTCTTCGGTCACCACTACATAGGTGGGATCGCCTTTGAGACCTTGAGCCAAGGTGCGATCGCCTGGGTTATGGCTGCCTAAAAACTCGCTCACCTTAATATCATTGCCCAAAGCATCTTTGGCACTGACACCACCGCCAGTACCACCACTCGATGGGGGAATAAAATACTTGACGACTGGATAGAGGGCACCGACGAGAGTACCCGTAATCGTACCAAACGTCAAGAGGTTCATGAATTGACGACGCCCCATATCGGGGACATCTGGGGAGCCAGATACTTGAGCCATAACTGAACGCCTAAGGGTATATTTTTTTTAACAACTCTGGGACGATTCCCAGCATTTTCTTAGCCCCGCTCCTTTTATGAAGAGGGATTCAACAGCGAGCAGGGTTGCCACAATCCTTACTCACATAAGGATTTACAGCTTAAGCTATGAGTATTATTACATTCTTTGTACCCTTCTCATAAAGTCAAGAAACTTTATCTTTGTAAAAAAATGTAAACACTCAGCTAGGTAAGGGATTTATGACAGGACAACAGTTGCACCAAATCCTGCTCAGCAAGTGGGGACGCTCTTATGACATCCAGCTTCGGCGGACTCAAGGGAAAATCTTTGTTCAGGTGATGTGGAAGTACCTAGAGCAGAAGTCGTTTCCCCTGTCCGAAGTCGAGTATCTAGAGCGTCTGGACGCCATCGCCCATTATCTTCATGGTTGGGGTGCGGTTCCCCAAGTGCAAGAGTACATTGAGCAAACTCGTGAACGTCCCCGACTGGGGAAAGCTGTGAGTATTCCCATTGAGATGGGTGAGCGGGCGTCGGAATGGATGTTGGATGATTTTTAGGAGGTAAGAGGCAGGAGGCATTTGCTTGCGCTTCATAGAAGCTTTACATCACACGCTTGCTTTCTTCATCAACACTTCACAGCTCGATTTTCTCAAATCGAGTATTTTTACTTATAGGTAAAACTAATTAGTTTTATAAGTAAGTCCTATTAGCCAGGAAGGTTGCGAATGACTAGCATTTACCCGAAATTAGCATTTGCCGCTGTAGGAGCTGTTTTCGTTACATTCTCCTGTCCAAAAGCAGCACCCGCTACCACTATCATTTTTCAGGACAGAACCTCATTTAACCAAGCACTTGACAGTGACCCATCATTGATTAAAACAGTGGAAGGATGGGATAACCTTCCACAAGGAACAATCATTCCCAGTGGGTCAACTCTCAATGGCATAACCTACACATTGACCACAGGAGATGCTGCGATTGTTGGTGGTGTAAACATTAGTCCATTTAATAATTTATTCTTTTCAACGCTTGATTTTTCACCGACCCTAGATACAATCACATTTGGATTTGAGCAGCCAATTCTTGCCTTCGGAATTTCCTTACCCGCCACGTTTGGTATAGCAACCGGGGATTATTTTATTGAAACTGATATTGGCGATGTCGCTCCCAGTTTTTACGATGCTCCTCCGGGAGCGGAAGGCAAAGACATTGGAGCCTTTGCTGGGTTAATTTCTGATCAGCCTTTCAGTTCTGTAACCCTTCACGGCGTTGCCAATGCTCGCTATGGAATGGATGACTTGACCTTTGCTAGAAGCAGAACAGACGTTCCCGAACCTTCTACTCTGTTAGGTTTACTATCCCTTAGTGCCTTATCTCTGGGTTTACCACTCAAGCGCAGAAATAGAATTTAGCTGTACCCAAAATTCTCAATTAAGCGGGAAAATATACACTTAAAAACTATAGAGAGGTATTTTCGGACATGGTATTACTAACCCAGCTAACTATATTGCTACTGGCGCGGCACAGCTAAAATTGTGGGATAGATTTTACGGTGAAATTGGGCGCAAGCCTTGCGCCCCTACACCCCTCAAAATTTCCCTAATCTGCAACTAGCGGATGGGATTGTGAATTGTGACGAGTTTAGTCCCATCAGGAAAGGTGGCTTCAACCTGAACTTCCTGCACCATCTCTGGTATCCCTTCCATGACCTCATCCCTAGTTAGGAGAGTAGTTCCATCACTCATTAACTCTGCCACAGTACGCCCCTCTCTCGCCCCTTCTAAAATAGCCGCAGAAATATACGCTACGGCTTCTGGATAATTCAGCTTGAGTCCGCGTGCTTTGCGTCGTTCCGCTAATAGGGCGGCGGTGAAAACCAGTAATTTATCTTTTTCCTGGGGTGAGAGTTGCATAATAACTTAGTCTGTTCCCTTCATTTCATTGATTTCAAACAAACTGATCATAACTCCAGCCAGAGGAATTGCCAGAAAAACTCCCAGAAGTCCGGCAATTCTCGCACCTACTAATAAAGCAAAGAACATGACAACTGGATTCATATCAAGTGAGCCTTGCATAATTCGAGGCATCAGCAAATTCTCTTCGACTTGTTGTAAAATTACACAAATTGCTAAAACAGTGATACTTAGCCAAATTCCTTGAGGTAACACAATTAATGCGACAATGGTAATCCCTAAAGTTGCGCCAATTGCCGGAATCAGATCAAACACTCCCGCGATCGCGGCTAAAACTAAGGCATAGGGAATTCTAAACAGGACAAAAATAACAAAGGCAGAAATGCCAAAAAAAGCTGATAGTAGAAGTCGTCCCCAAAAAAATCCTAAAAAGTTGCGTTGAATAGCAATGCTTAGCTTATTTCGCAGGGGAGGGGGAAATTGTTGAAGAATGAAAGACCAAAGCCTTCCTCTATCTAGCAACATAAAAAATGCGACAACAGCAATCAAGATGAGATTGACGAACTGGGTTAGTAACTCTGATAATATTGCTAAACTAATGGTAATTCCTGAAAGAATTTGATTGCGGACAAATCCTTCAATGGCTTCGAGGTCAATTTGGAGATTCCATCTATCCAGAAACCTCTCAATTTGTCTTCCTAAAAATATAACTTGATCGATAATACCCGGTAATTCATTAATTAATTGTTGACCTTGAGATAAGAGTGCAAACCCTATTGTAACTGTAAAAATAAAGACTATAATAATCAGAATTAAAAACACCACAATAACGGCAATAGTATGTGGCATAAAATGCTGCAACCATCTCACTGGATAGGTGAGCAAAAATGCTAATACTGCGGCTAATGCAAAAACAACTATAACGGTTTCAAAATAAACAATGACTTTGAAAAAAATCAATCCTAAAAGAATTAAAAGTAAATATCGAATTAATTCACGGTTAGTTAAATTAATCATAAATATAATCGATTCAGTGGTGTTGAGTTCATTCTACATTTACCGAAGAATCTAAAATTAGAATGACAGTTAAGGTGATCACTTTATTGTCACATTTATCTTTTAAGATGAGTCTAATTTTACTGGGATTGACGAGAAATATTTCTGTACAACCCAGTGGGGTGATTGGTGATAATGTTGTCTTTCTCGTTTAAGGGGAAAATTATCCCACCTATCCAACGAGGGTGCTGTCCTTTGAGACAGGGTGTAGCTTTCAGCGTTTTGGCTAAACTAGCCAAACTCGTGGTTGGGAAACATTGCGTCCCAAATAAGTAAGGCGCAGACATTGCCAAACCTGGGTAAACCAGTTTCGCACTTCTGTGGTTGATGAACCGCGATAACGGCATAATAATCCTTGTGCCTGAGTTTGGGTAACTCCCGCTTCTCCTTGGCGCTGGCTGGCTGTCCACAGGTTTCTGGCATTGTCTACTATCTCCGATGATACGGGTTGCCCAATCCAGATCAGAGTTCCGACAATTGGCTGTCCGGCTAATCCATGGGGACTATCAAGCACTGCTTCCCCGCCTGGTAACCACTGACGATCAATCCACAACGGACGTCCTTGCTGCCAAATTTCGCTATGCGATCGCCAATCCCCTTGCAAGAACCTTTCCTTCCTAGCAGTACGCCCAAACCGGGTAATTTCCCAGGCTAACCAACTGGCGCCCGGAGCTAATTCTACCGTCATCTGCTGCTGATAAACGGCACCATTAAATACAATTGTTTCCTGCGGTAACCATTCCAAACAAGCCCCGGCTTCGACGTGGATATGAATCTTTTGTCTGGCTCTTTGCCCATTGCTGCGATAGATTTTACTCGCCGCCGCTGTGGTAATCAAGGCTTGGGCATTTTCTTGCAGGTGGATGGTTTGAGATAAGCGATCGCCACCGACAATACCCCCGGCTGTATGTAAGACTACGGTATGACAAACCCCTTGTCCTTCTGGGTAAAAAGGGCGCTGCACCTTCAGAGGGGAAGTTATGCGATCGCGCACTAAGCGGGTTTTACCCTGATCATCGGCATAGACTAACTCTAAACTGCCCTGCCATTCTGTTTGGGGATGAGACATTCAGCTTCACGACGAGCAAGCGTTAGTCAGAATCATACAAGCGATCACGCACCGATCTGGGTAACAAAGGCGGTAATGGGTTGTGAATTCAGTATCCGCAGGTTGCAGGCGATCGCCAACTTCAGAAAGAATCATGGTAAACTACCTTAAGTAGTACAAGGACTTGCAATTATGTCTAGTATAAAAACAGATGCGACGTTGTGGATGATGGATGAATTGTATGGGATCAAAGAAGTCCCACCGGATCAAGATTCTGAATCATTTACGAAAGCTGTTCTAATTTGTTCAAAAGGAGACGGAACAATATCACCAGAAGAAAGAGCTTGGTTTGTCGGATGTTCAGCAGCTTATCATAATACAAAAGGGTATGAACTCGCCAAAATTTATACCGGAGATGATGATTTACAGAAAGTTATAGGAGAAAGTTCTAATGTTGCTAGTCGGAAAGGGCGACTGATTATCATATATGTGGCGATTAAAACATGCAGTGCTGATGGAGGATATCATCCAGATGAGCAAAAAAAGATTCATCAAATGGCAGCACAATTAGGAATAGAAGAGAGTGTTGTTCGGGAGGTTGAACAATTGTGTCTGGAAGAAGCAGAAATACGTCAAAAACGCCTTGCTATTTTATCGGATTAAAAAAGTAAACAATAAGCTGTAATGCAATTTGCATAAGTCCTATTCAATCTCAAGAAATCCATAATCAACAGCTAGAAATAAACACAGATGATTATCTATTGTCACTCTGGGAAACTAAACGTCAAACCTGATGGCTGAAAGCCTTTGCTGCAAAGCATTTTGGCGTTTATAAACGGATAGAAACTCATGACATAGGGGTGACTTGTAAAACTCTCTCCTTGTAAGGGTTTCAACCTTTTTCATTCCGAAAGTGACATAAGATCGTTATAGTGTTTATTAATACGAAGTCGAGAGAGTACAAGAGTTTGAGTGTTATCCCGAATATCACCTTTGAGAAATGCTATACAATAAAAATAAGTCCACAAAGACTAGATAATCAACGATGACAATGGCATTACCTAACAGACCAAAACAATGTTGGCTTTTGCAGGTATTTAAGTGGCTCTCCGATCCAGTCGGTTATATGGAAGCCACAGCCAAAGAATATGGCGATATTTTTACCTCGCCAGTTGTGGTAAATCTTGGGGACGTTGTATTTATTAGTAACCCCCAAGGTTTACAAACAATTTTAAGCAATCCTCAACAGTTCCCTGCCTCTGGGAATTTAAATAAAACTCTTCAACCTTTATTAGGTAGTAATTCTATCATCTTGTTGGATGGTGAAGAACATAAAAAACGACGAAAATTACTGTTACCTCCGTTTCACGGAGAAAGAATGCAGGCTTATGGTCAGCTTATTTGCGATATCACTAAGAATGTGACGAGTCAGTGGAGGGTTGATCAACCATTTGCAATTCGGGACAGCTTACAAAAAATTGCCATGCGGGTAATTTTTTCTACGGTGTTTGGTCTGCATGATCGGCCCCATTATCGCCAATTACAAGAATTGTTATCTGCCAGACTCAATGCCACGAGTTCTCCCTTGAGTGCCAGCTTAATTTTTTTCCCATTTCTAGCAAAAGATTATGGGGATTGGAGTCCAGGGGCAAAGATTCAGCGTCACCAAAGACAAATTGATGAATTGCTTTACGCAGAAATTCGCGATCGTCGGGCTGAAGGCGAGAGCAATCGCACCGATATTCTCAGTTTATTATTATCAGCTCGTGACGAAAATGGTGAGGGGATGAGTGATGAAGAATTACGAGATGAGTTGATCACTTTGCTAGTGGGAGCTTACGAAAACACGGCGACGGGTCTGGCTTGGGCTTTTTATTGGGTTCATCGCTTACCAAAAGTTAAAGAGAAACTCTTAGCAGAAATCGATTCTCTGGGAGAGAATCCCAACCCGATGAGTTTGTTTAAACTTCCCTATCTGACTGCGGTTTGGCAAGAAACATTACGCATCTATCCAGTGGGAGTGTTGACCTTGCCTCGTTTGGTACAAGAATCTGTAGAAGTGGGGGGAACATATTTAGAAGCTGGGACAATTATCTTTCCCTGTGTTCATTTGCTGCATCAGCGTGAAGAGTTATACCCAGAACCTAAAAAGTTTAAGCCAGAACGCTTCCTGGAGCGTCAATTTTCCCCTTATGAATATATACCGTTTGGGGCGGGGGCTCGTCGCTGTATTGGTGCTGCATTGGCTGAGTTTGAAATGAAATTAGTGTTGGCAACCATTCTCAAGCAGTATCAACTAGAATTAGTTAATACTCGTCCGGTTAAACCTCAACGTCGCGGTTTGGCTATTGAGCCTGCGGGTGGGGTAACAATGATCCTGAAGGGCGATCGCATTTCTGAAGAAAAATCTCTAGTTGCTGTATAAAATGTATTGTGGTTAATTAATGCAACCTGATAAATTGCCTCCTTTCTGAAGCCACTGGTTTCAGAACTGGCTGATGTGTTTGGCAATGATAAAGCAACTTGCGGGGATCTGGGAGATAAACCCAGTTTCTTAGAAACTCCATCAAGGATCTTACGACTGCCTGTATGCATCAGACATACTTTAGCTTGGGATAGGTGGTTGATGGGTAATTGAGGCTGTTTTAGCAAAGCTTTCACCGTTGCTTCGGCATAAGCTGTCCCCCGTCGGGGAACTTCCCGTCGCATCCAATATTGGGGTACACCATTTATAGCTGGATGCTCAGTACCACCATCAGACATTACCAGTAAGTTGGCATCATCTGGGTTTTCGTTGGTTAAATGACAGATTGACCCAAAAGAAGCGCCAGATCGATTATTCTGGGAGCCGAGGAGTAACGCAACGGCGCCATCACCAAATAAAAAGGCTTGGATTACTTCTTCCGTGGAGCGGAGCATGGCTAACTGTTCGGCTGAAGGATCAGCCATTGCCTTAATTTCGCGAAAGCTATAGTATTGCCTACAAGAGAGATGTTTTATGGTGTAAGGTGTGGCTGCTTCAGAGATGACGACTAGGACTTTTTTGTTAGGATTAGCGAACAGATACCACTGAGCAACTTCTACTGCTTTGAGCAGTCCGGCACAGCCTAGACCCTGCATATTGATGATACTTATATCTGGCTTGAGGATACCATGTAACGAAGCCATCAGGTCTGAAGCGAGACCGGGTAGCAAGCGACTCTGGGTGTTTGTTACGGCAATCAGCAATCCTACCTGATCGGGAGCCACATCTGCACAGGCGAGGGATTTCTTCACCGCCAAAGCACCCAACTCTGTGGCTGTAGTAGCAGCTTGCATCTCCTCTTTGCCAAGGATTATTTCTCGAACATTATGCAGTACAGAATATCGGTTCTCTACTCCCATGTTCTGAATCGTTTTCACTAAGCTGGGTGATAATTTACCCCCTAACTCACTCAGCAGCGAAGCTGTGGATATGTTAGTTGATGGTAAAGTTGTAGCAATCGACAGAAGATGGGTGTACATTTTTGACTTGACTGTCCAACTAACTTTTCTTGATGGGCTAAAACTAAAGTTAATCTGACTAGGGATAGGGATAAGGTAGAATAATTAGCCAAGTGGGCTATAGCCACCCTAAATTATACTCTTTAAGGAATTTTTGTTCGACCCAACCTATAGTGGAGATAATGGCTGAAAGCATTGCTGGGTTTGACTTACAGGTTTTACGACAAAGGGGCGGCGAAACCATTGCCTAGAGCGTCGATTCAAGTAGATGCTCTGATTACGCTTACTGCTGTTCTAGCAAAACTTAGAGTTGTGTTTTACCCGATCAATGAATAGGTTTTCCACAATGAGGACAAAATTTTGAGGTTCGCTTACGTTTAAACGGGTGTTTCACTTGAAGTTCTTCCGAGAATCCAGACGCCAATATACCAGCAGGTAAAGCAAATAGCCCAATTCCCAGCACCGCTAACATCGCGCCCAGTAACTTCCCGATCAGCGTGACTGGATAGACGTCACCGTAGCCCACGGTGGTTAAGGTAATCACACCCCACCACATGGACATGGGGATATTCGGGAACTCTTCTGCCTGCGCCTCATGCTCGGCAAAATAAATTAGACTAGAGGAGCAAAATAACAAAATAAACAAAATAAAAAATGTTATAATTAATTCTTCTTTTTTTGAACGAATAACTCGCCCTAATGTTCTTAATGAAGCCGAATAACGGCTCAATTTTAAAATTCTAAAAAATCGGAATAATCGTAAAGACCTTAAAAATCGCAAATCGGGGAATAGGAGCGGTAGATAAAAAGGGAAAATTGCAATTAAATCGATGAGCATTAAAGGCGTGAACATAAATCGTAACCGTCCCCTGATCGAATGCTTATAGTCCGTATTTACTGTACATGTCCAAAGCCTTAAGATATATTCAACACTAAATACGACAATTGAAACCTCCTCAAAAATAATAAAGTATCGTTTATACTGACACCCAATTGGATCAACTGTTTCCAAGGTAAAAGCAATCAAGTTTAGGGCAATTAATGTCCAAATAAATAGGTCAACTATTTGGCTAGCAGTATCCCTAATATCCGTCCGCTCTAAGATTTGATAAATTCGCACCTTAAGTCTGTCTATCATGGCGTCTTTTGCTGAGGGATGATGCATAAAAGACTAATGATCCATTGAATATATGAATTATGACTTATGCAATTTGATTTCCTGTTCCTTGTTCTTTAACATAGCTGACCGGGATAAAATAGAGTACGCTCAATTTGGAAGCCATCAAAGTCTGTATAATTACGACCCGTGGGGCGTCCGACACGGGCAGAATCATTCACACCTACAGACAAGATTATGGTATCAGGGACGCGATTTCTCAATTCACCCCGACGGCGAAACTCATGTTCGAGACGTTCTTCGACTTGCTTGACACCATCACCTCGGACGCCCAAATTGTAGAGGACATGACCGGGACTATCGGGTAACATGTATTGGCGTCGCAGCCGTTCAACCCAGCCGCCTCCTTCGGGATCACCAAATCCATAGATCAGGCTATCGCCCAAGACAACCAGTTTAAGGGGATGTCCGGGATTTCGGTGAGAGGGATGAAGACTAGGAGCAACGATGGTTTGCATAGACAGTTGTAGTTCGTCAGGTGTTTGTTAACAAATCGATACATTTGCAGGAATTGATACAATGTTACCTTATCGGAGGCTCACGCCATAGTCCCTAGATTTTCTGTGTTAGCCAAGCAGGACCTTAGCCAAAGCCCAGTTAAGATGAATGGCAGTAAAAAGCGTGCATTGGGGGATTGCCGTATCCCGTAGGGTGGGCATTGCCCACCAGCTATAATGTCCAAAAAGTCAAGCAACGAAAAAGTGACAGATAAAACAGATTCCCTAGTCAAAGAAAAAGAAAAAGTGAAAACCGACAAAAGCAAATCCAAGAAACTGAAGAAGAAAGTTTACAAACGGGAATTGCGTCGGCTACAGGTTGAGTTAGTCAAATTGCACGAATGGATTAAACAAAAGGGATTAAAAGTCGTCGTCGTTTTTGAAGGGCGGGATGCAGCCGGGAAAGGTGGCGCAATCAAGCGGATTACGGAATGCTTGAATCCCCGTGTGTGTAAAGTTGTGGCTCTGGGTACGCCCACAGAGCGAGAGAAAACCCAATGGTATTTTCAACGTTATGTGCCATATCTGCCAGCAGCCGGGGAGATGATCCTGTTTGACCGCAGTTGGTACAATCGAGCCGGTGTGGAACGAGTGATGGGGTTTTGTACGGATGATGAGTATCAGGAGTTTTTGCGATCCTGTCCAGAATTTGAATGCATGATTCAGCGAGCAGGAATTATTCTGATCAAGTATTGGTTTTCCGTAAGTGACGATGAGCAAGAACGTCGTTTTCGTCAACGCATGGAAGATCCAACCAAGCGCTGGAAACTTAGTCCGATGGATTTAGAGTCTCGCGCTCGCTGGGTGGAGTATTCTAAAGCTAAGGATGAAATGTTTGCCGCGACGGATATTAAGCAATCGCCTTGGTATGTGGTGGAAGCCGATGATAAAAAACGTGCCCGTCTCAATTGTATTTCTCACCTGTTAAGTCTGATCCCCTATAAAGATCTAACACCAGACCCAATGGAATTACCCCCCCGACAGCAGGAATGGGATTATGTTCGTCCGCCTATGTCTACACAAACCTTTGTCCCAGAGCTTTTCTAAGGTTTCGGTGTAGGGTGCTGGGGTGCTGGGGTGCTGGGGAGATGAGGGAGATGAGGGAGATGAGGGAAGGGAGCAACGAATAACGAATGATGAATGACAAATGACAAAATCGATTGACAGCGATCGCACCTGCTGCACATAATGGTGATTTGTGTAAACTTTAGCGCGTATAATAAACCCTTGGCTAACGTTGTTGTAATCGGTGCCCAATGGGGCGATGAAGGAAAAGGTAAAGTCACCGACTTACTAAGCAAGTCCGCAGATGTCGTCGTCCGTTACCAGGGGGGGGTCAATGCGGGACATACCGTGGTGGTTCAGGGTCAAACCTTTAAGCTGCACCTGATTCCCTCTGGGATTTTATATCCAGAAACAGAATGCATTATCGGTTCGGGGACAGTGATTGACCCCCAAGTTCTGATTGGTGAACTCGATCAGCTAGAGCAATTAGGCATTTCTACCCAAAAACTGCTCATTTCCGAAACTGCCCACGTCACTATGCCTTACCATAGGTTAATTGACCAAGCATCGGAAGAGCGACGGGGAGACCATAAAATCGGCACCACAGGTCGGGGAATTGGTCCAACCTACGCCGATAAATCGGAGCGCATCGGGATTCGAGTCGTTGATCTGATGGACGCTGATATCCTCCGCAAACAGCTTAATTGGACCATTAATTATAAAAATGCTGTTATAGAAAAACTCTATAATATACCTCCCCTAGACCCCGCGACCGTGATCGAGCAGTATCTAGCTTATGCTGAACGATTACGCCCTCATGTTGTTGACTGTTCCCTCAAAATTTATGATGCCATTCAACAACGACACAATATCTTATTTGAAGGGGCGCAAGGGACGTTACTTGACTTGGATCATGGAACCTATCCCTACGTCACCTCATCTAACCCTGTCGCCGGTGGCGCTTGTGTGGGTGCAGGGGTAGGACCGACGATGATTGATCGGGTCATCGGTGTAGCCAAAGCCTATACAACTCGTGTTGGTGAGGGACCGTTTCCCACAGAACTTCATGGTGACCTTGGACAACTATTATGCGATCGCGGCGCAGAATTTGGTACAACAACCGGACGTCGCCGTCGCTGCGGTTGGTTTGATGCGGTCATTGGTCGCTATGCTGTCCGCATTAATGGGATGGATTGTCTGGCGATCACAAAGCTTGATATTCTCGATACCCTAGAAGAACTAAAGGTTTGTGTCGCCTACGAAATCAACGGTCAACGCTGTGAGGACTTTCCCAGCAATGCGCGTCGGTTTGCTCAGTGTAAACCAATCTATAAAACTCTACCCGGTTGGCAACAATCCACCGTTCACTGTCGCGCATTAGAAGATTTACCCAAGCAGGCGTTGGCTTATCTAAAATTCCTGGCAGAACTGATGGAAGTTCCCATTGCACTCGTGTCTTTAGGTGCTAGCCGTGATCAGACTATCATCGTAGAAGATCCCATCCATGGACCAAAACGAGCCTTGCTAGATGCTAATGGTATCCCAGTAACATCGGGATAACTTGTCATTTGTCCTTTGTCATTTGTTCTTTGTCAAAACAATAGTGAGATTGGATTTGACTTTTGAACTGAACCATACATGTAGTCGCGGGAGGGCATTCCGAGACTTAAAACGGACAGGGAGTGCGTGTAAGACCTTCTATGAGGCGGTGTGCGTAGAGCTGTCAACTCCCCAAAAGCGACCGTAAGGGTTTGGTTACCTTTCCCCCTACGGCGTGGTGAGGATGTCAACAACACCAACACTTGAACCAAAAGATTAACTATGGAAGTTAAAGTTGAATGTCAAAAGCGAGCCGAGGGAAGCAAACCCAAAGCCTTACGTCGAGAGGGTTTAATTCCAGCAACACTCTATGGTCACCAGGGAGCCGAATCAGTCGCGCTCACGGTTCCAGCTAAAGCCGCAGAAACCTTGCTCAAGCAGGCTGATATTAACCATACCCCAATTGAGGTCAACATTCCTGACCTACCTTGGAATGGAAAAGTGCTGCTGCGAGAAGTGCAAACTCATCCCTGGAAGCCTATCCTTTATCACCTCAGCTTTTTCTCTGTGGCAACTCAGGATACCATCCAGATATCCTTACCTGTAAATTTGGTCGGAACTGCTGTTGGAGTGAAGCAAGGTGGCATTGTAGAACATGTCATGACTGAACTTCAAGTCGAATGCGCTCCGGATAATATTCCAGAAACCATTGACGTTGATATCTCGAACTTGGATGTAGGCGCCAGCTTGCATGTTCACGAAATTGTCCTACCTGCAGGCGCTACTGCTATGGATGATCCACAACGACCGGTGGTTAATGTCCTGGGTGCGCCCACTATGGCGGCTGAACCCTCACAGGAACAGCAACCGACATCCCTGTTATCTGAAGGAATTTAACCTCAGGGCAATTGCTTTTCTAGCCAGGGAACATAAGATTATCCCTGGCTTTTTTGTCATTAATCACTTGTCCTTTGGTATTTTTACGTAAATTAAACGATATGTCACAAAGCACTATTTCAGATCTAATTAACCAAATGAAGCAACCGGATTTTTATCCTCATCCGGTTAAAACACCCATTGAATTGATTCAGACTCATGTTTCTTACGTGTTTCTGACAGGGGATTATGCCTATAAAGTCAAAAAAGCCGTTAACTTTGGCTTCTTAGATTTTTCAACCTTGGAGAAACGAGAGCATTTCTGTTGGCAAGAGTTACAGATGAATAAACCCCAAGCACCGGAGATTTATCTGGACGTTTTGCCGATTACTCAAAAAGCCGATCGCTTTATTCTCGGAGATGACACTCAGCCTGTAGAATATACCCTGAAAATGTGCCAATTTCCCCAGGAGGCACTGTTTAGCACGCGGTTTGAGCAAGGCAAATTGACCGCAACTGATATGGAAAACCTGGGACGAGTAGTGGCTCAATTCCATGCTCAAAGCCAAACCAATGACTACATCCGCAGCTTTGGTACACCTGCGAAGATTCGTGAAGCCTATGACGAAAATTATCAGCAAACGGAAAACTATATCGGTGGACCGCAAACCAAAGAGCAATTTAAAGAAACTCAACAATTTAGCGATCGCTTTTTTGCCCAACGACAGGCGTTATTAGAGCAGCGCCGGGAAAATAACCGGATTCGGGAATGTCACGGAGATTTGCACCTGAGAAATATTTGCCTGTGGCAAGATAAGATTCAACTGTTTGATCGGATTGAATTTAATGAACCGTTCCGCTTTGTGGATGTAATGTATGATATTGCCTTCGCGGTGATGGATTTGGATGCGCGGGATGCCAAAGATTTGGGGAATGCGTTTCTCAATACCTATTTGGAGCAAACCGGAGATTGGGAAGGGTTACAGGTATTGCCATTGTACTTAAGCCGCCAAGCTTATGTGCGGGCGAAGGTTACGTCGTTCTTACTCGATGATCCGGCTGTTCCAGAGGAGACGAAGCAAGACGCCGCTAAAACAGCAGCAGACTATTATCGACTGGCTTGGGACTACACGAAAACGAATTCCGGACAAGTCGTGATTATGTCAGGGTTATCGGGTTCGGGGAAAAGCACAGTAGCACGACAATTGGCGCAGCAGTTGGGGGCAATTCACCTGCGCTCCGATGCGGTACGTAAACATTTAGCGGGTATTCCGTTGGATCACAAAGGCACCGATGAACTTTATACCCCACAGATGAACCAGAAAACTTACGATCGCCTGTTAGAATTGGGTATTATGTTGGCACAGCAAGGCTTTCCCGTGATTCTCGATGCTAAATATGATCGACAGGCATTTCGAGGGGACGCGATCGCAAAAGCACAGTCACATCAGTTACCCTTACGGATTCTACACTGTAGTGCCCCCATGGAAGTCCTGCGCGATCGTCTCTCATCCCGCACAAAAGATGTATCGGATGCAACAGCGGATTTGCTCACTCGCCAACAAGCCACGGCTGAACCCTTCACTGAGGCGGAACAATCTCTAGTCACGACAGTAGACACGACTCAAGATTGGCAATCACAGTTAGGGGTTGCTGAATAAGTATTGTGGTGAGAGGAGGGAACAGGGAACTACACCCTACACCCTGTCTCCTATTCAAGTAGCTTACCCGCCCCTTCAGCGACGTGACTAAGCGTGACATGCACAACCCGAATGCCCACAGCCAGCTCCGTTGGGATGACCGTTAGCGCAAGCATCGCTACAGTAGTATTTGCCGTCTTTTTGCACGGCTGAATCGGTACTTACCATGCACTCACAGGAGTCACAGGCACATTGCGTTTGAGTAGCAGTTGTCATTACTTCTCTCCAGAATAGAGTTTGACTCAATATCTGAACAGGTCTTCAGATATTTTTTTTATGGTAACACCTGAATGAGCGTTCAGATATTAAATTTCCCTTAAGAGCCTGTCTGAGAACGAGGAAGCCTGTCTGGGTGTTGCTGGTTGAGTACAGGATTCCTGTTCATGTTGGCGAAGCAATTCCTGATGTTTTGCTAGGGTTAGCTACCCCCTTTATAATCTAGTCCGCGCAGGCGGACGAAAGGCAAGTGTAGCTGCGACTTCCTCCTCGCCATGGCAAAAAGGGGGTTTCAAAGACGGATTCGGCTTGCAGGTTGAAATCACCCCCTAGAATAAAAGAACGCGCAGGCGTTGCCAACTTCCAAGAGAAATCGCCCCTTTATCTCAAATCTATACCATGCCCCAGGTTATTGGTGTTACCAAAGCAATTACAAACTTAAACCAGGCGCATCATACCTTTCAATTGCAGCCGACAACGAAGCCAACCTTCTTCCCCGAATGGCTAGAACCCTTACCAGAACTCAATCTGGGGGAAATTGAAAAGTGCGATCGCCTGCGGACTCGTTATCGTTATTACCAAGCCGAAGGTGCGATTACCGAAAGTACCGTAAACCTGATTATAATCGCTCCAATTCTAGAACTATTAGGCTTGTACGATCCCCCCTATCTCATCAAAGGGGAAAAATACATCAAAATCGAAATCGAAGACAAAGACCAAATCCTAGAAGGACTCATCGATATTTTAGTCATGCAGGATAGATTATGGCTAATTCTGTTAGAAACCAAACGTTATGGTTTTAGTGTGATGCAGGCTTTACCCCAAACCCTCGCCTACATGATGTCTAACCCCACAACAGAGAATCCCGCTTATGGTTTAATCACCACCGGAGAAGATTACCTTTTTGTGAAACTAAACCCTCAACAAAAAGAGTATGATTTATCCGACAAATTTACCCTCTCAACTCGCCGTGATAACCAACTGCATCGGGTGATTCAAATTTTAAAACGACTCATCTAGAAAAAAGTAATTCGTCATACTCGCTTTTATCGAGAAGCAAGCTACGTCATTGGTCATTTTTCCTTTGTTATCTCATTCCTGAGAGAACAAGTTATTCTTTCGCTTGTAAGCGTCTCACCAACTCATTAAACGGTTGCCAATTATCCTCGCGATCGATATCTGCCCAAACCTCTTCAATAACAGGTCGTAGTAATGCGGTTTTCGGATTCTTCTCCTGTAACCGCTCAGTCATTTTATCCAACTCATCTGTTGACAAATCCTGCAAAATATGGTGGTATAATTCGCGCCAATTGGCTAATAACACTTGCTGTTCAGCAGACTGGCAAAAAGACGCCTGATGAAAAATTTGTGAAGCATCATCGCGCCAAGTTGGGTGAAACTGCTGGGTTAATTCAGTGAAGAAGGCATGATATCCTACCTGAGTTTCTTTTAACAACTCAATCGTCCTCTTCAATAACTCATCGCCCTGGGGTTTATTCACTTGCTCAAATCCCAGCTTATTCAGCATCAACTGTCGATAGGCTTGATGATAGTGTTCGTCATAAGCCGCTAACCCAGCTTCCATATCAGCAACCGGAATCACCATACCTAACGGCTGCTGCAACATTTCCAAATTTAACCGACAAATACTCGGTTGATTGCCATAACAATAGCGTCCGTAATAGTCGAAATACGCTGCCGTGAACACAGGATTATAGGTGGGGATAAAAGCATAGGGACCATAATCAAAACTTTCCCCCGTAATCGACATATTATCGGTATTTAAAACAGCATGACAAAACCCAGCTGCCATCCATTGGGCAACTAACCCTGCCACTCGTTTCACTAACTCAGCGTAAAATTGGCGATATTGCTCAACTCTATCCTTCTGTTGCAATAGATGGGTGTAGTAACAGTCAATGACATGATCAAGCAGTGTTTTGATTAAATCCCGACGTTTAAAATAGCGCAACCGTTCAAACGTGCCAAACCGGATATGAGAACGACTCATCCGGACCATCACCGATGAACGAGTTGGAGATGGTTCATCCCCTCGCCACAACTGTTCCCCGGTTTCAATCAGACTTAAACAGCGAGAAGTACGCACACCCAAACTATGCAACGCTTCCGCCGCGAGGACTTCCCGTACTCCACCTTTAAGAGTCAATCGACCATCCGCACCCCTAGAATAGGGAGTTGTCCCGGAACCTTTCGTGCCAAAATCATAAAGTTCGCCATCGGTTCCCCGCACTTGACCATAGAGAAACCCGCGACCATCTCCTAATCTAGAATTATATTCGCCAAACTGATACCCGTGATAGCGCAAGGCTAAAAAGGGTCGTATACCCACAAACTTACCAAAAGCCTGGATAAAATCACTATCTGTCACCCTTTGCGGGTCTAACCCTAAAATTGGCAGCAGTTGGTCATTGCGGAACCGCAGGTGATGACAGGGGAATTCGGCGGCGGCGACTTCATCAAAATAGTCATAGCCGAGGGATTCTAAGGCTCTTTCGTATTCTAGGGAGAGAAACATATTGATGTTGGTCAGTTGAAGCTAAATGTAGGAGAGTACATTTATAATAGTCTCCTGCTGCTCGGTTATGTGGATAATCTAGCCCATTGGCAGTATTCTAGTTACCGTGGATGTAATTAACGATTTTTATTAACTGTTGAACTAAATCCTGAAATGAACCATGCCAGATTCAATCATGTATCAAGAAGATGCTTATGTGGTTCTGGAAACGAATCAACCTGAGCAATTTCTCACACCGGAGGAGTTACTGGAAAAACTTAAGTCCATTTTAGCAACACGACAGGATAATTTACCCCGTGATTTACAGCAGTTTTCCTCTGTAGAGGAGCAAGCCAAGTATTTAATGGAAACCTCTTGTGACTTAGACATGGAACCTGGAGAATATTTGCAATGGTATGTCGTGCGGCTATAAAAGCCGTAGTAAAAAAGAACTCCTGACCTCAAATATTTGGAGTTCTTTTGAAATGGAATTTTTAAAATCAACCTCTCAAGTAGTTTATGTATCTCCATATAATTACCTTACCCTCATGATAATCTACCTAGGGGTAGATTGGGAACATTACAGTTTTGTTTTAACTTAGATAAAATAATTCAACTTTTGATAAAAACGATGATAATTCAGTAAAAAAATATTAACTAAATTGTCAATAAATCCGTGTCAGCCAGCGCGATCCTACTCATCATGAATCAGCTAAACATTGCTATAACCGCCATCGCCGCACTGGTTGTGGCTGTGGGGTTACTCTCTAAACCACTGCGGCGGATGTATTTTTCCGACTCGACGATTGCGCTGCTGTTGGGCGTTCTGATGAGTTCAGATGTTCTGGGGTGGCTTGATATAAGTAGCTGGTGGGGCAATAAAGAACTCCTAATTGAGGAAGCCGCTCGTTTAACCCTTGCCATTGGTTTAATGGGTGTTGCCCTACGCATACCCAAAGGATATGTTCCCCGACATTGGAAGTCTTTAGTGGTGATACTGGGGCTAGTCATGCCCCTGATGTGGTTGAGCAGTGGTTTACTGGTGTGGTGGTTATTGGGTCTCCCCTTTGGGGTAGTCATGCTGATTGGGGCAGTGATAACACCGACTGACCCGGTTGTCTCGACGGATATTGTTACGGGTGTCATTGCTGAGGAAAACATTCCCGGACGCCTACGTCACCTCATTTCCAGTGAATCAGGGTTGAATGATGGGCCAGCGTATCCGATAGTTTATCTACCCATTCTATTCCTGACGCGATCGCCAGGAGTTGCTCTTTCCCATTGGGTGCTGCACACCTTACTTTGGGAAATCGGTGTCGCTGTTGTGGTTGCTGTATTGTTGGGCTATACTGCGGGTAGATTATTAGTCTGGTCTGAAAAGAAGGACTTAATTGAGAAAAAGTCGATTCTGGCTTATACGATTGCCCTTTCACTTCTGGCATTGGGGGCAGCGAAGCTACTAGGTAGCGATGGTATTCTAGCTGTTTTTATAACAGGATTAGTCTTTGATGGACTCGTGAATACTCAGCAAAGAACTCAGGAAGAGCGAATCCAAGAAGCTGTGGATCGCTTCTTTACTCTACCCATTTTTCTGTTATTGGGTTTGGTAATGCCCTGGCAAGACTGGCTGCAATTGGGCTGGAAAGGCTTACTGCTAGTGGTAGCCGTCTTGCTCTTGCGCCGCCTCCCCGCAATCTTGGCTCTCAGTCCTTGGATTAAGCGCCTACACGGTGTCTCAGATTCTCTGTTCGTGGGTTGGTTTGGTCCAATTGGCGTTGCGGCTCTTTACTACTCTCATCTAGCGCTGCGCCTCACAGGTAATCATCAGGTTTGGGTAGTTAGCAGCTTGATGATTTTTGCCTCTATCCTCGTCCATAGTATTAGTGCCACACCTTTGAGTCAACTGTATGGCTCTAAACATCAGCATCGCCAAGCATCTGAAGCTCACTAGATCATGTGCACTCATTGAAAAAATCTGCAAGAAAGTGGAGGTGGCTGGGTTGGTTCGTAGTTGCGCTGTCTTCGCTAAAGCCCACCTACAAACTACACAGCACACCCTCTCCCCACTTTCCTGCCTAATAGTCTCAATTTAATCAGGTTTGGGATGCCGCAATCAACGCCACATCAACCTGGTCTTCCTCAGATTGGCTCAATTCAACTCGGATATTCGGACCGAAAAACTTCTCAATCTTTTCCCGCTTTTGTTCCCATGTTTCAAAAGGAATCAGTGGCGAGTAAAATTCCAGTACTAAAGTGTAAGCGCCATCCACTATAGTTTCTCGTAAACTATTGAGGACAGGGCGTTCCTCATCGCTAGGAGACAGACCCAAACTTTCCAGGGAGCTATCCAGGTGAGCGTCTTGACCGTAACGATAACGCATCACATCTTGGCGAATTTGGTTTTGAATGGGAGTAGCCGTCTGCTGTCGCTGTTGTAACACGTCCGGTGGTGTGGGTTGACTTAAGGGTACAGGCTTGAGTTCGGCAGCTTTCAGGGCAAAACCACCCAGTAAGATGGGGACGCCGTAGAAAAATCCTACTAAATTTAAGGTGGCGTTCTCGGTAGCATAAGCCACAAAGCCGATGATGGTAAGTACTCCCCCAACCCACAGTCCTACCGTTCCCAAGGAAATTTTGCGTAACATCTTAATTCAACTATCTACACAACAATCACTTTAGCTTAAACGGTGGGAAGTCCCGCGCTGTAATCATAGGGTCAACATCGTCTTGTCTTCGTTATACTAGGCAAATTCGCTCTCAATACTGCAAAGGATGGACTGATCACCCCTAGTTCCGCTTTTTGATCCCCCTCTATATCCCTTCCGTCCCCCTTATAGATCCCCCTTCCGTCCCCCTTATAGATCCCCCTTCCGTCCCCCTTATAGATCCCCCTTCCGTCCCCCTTATAGATCCCCCTTCCGTCCCCCTTATAGATCCCCCTTCCGTCCCCCTTCAAAAGGGGGAAGCCAGAGGATGCTTCGCGTTTATTGCACGGGGGAGACCAGAGGATGCGAGAGCTTTTTTTGCACGGGGGAGACCAGCGGATGCGAGAGCCTTTGTTGCACGGGGGAGACCAGCGGATGCGAGAGCATTTATTGCACGGGGGAGACCAGCGGATGCGAGAGCATTTATTGCACAGGGGAAGCCAGAG